>JAIDUH010000016.1 GCA_029060285.1 Muribaculaceae bacterium
TAATACCCACACACTGATTGCGGTGATTACGACAAGATATCCCCACATAAGCATCTTTCTGCTGCCGAGATAGCGGGTTTTAGTACGGGCTATCATTGAAGCGATGAGCTCCAGACTCTCCTTTTCAGTTAATTGCTTTTCTTCCATATTTCAGGTTTTTAAGGGTTTTTCATTTGGTTTATTTTATAAACCATTTTGATTTGAAAAAAGAGCGGTCGCGCGATTCCGCTCTCATTTTGGCTGCAAAGTTAATTAAGTTTATTTTATAAACCAAATTTTTCCATAAGTTTTTTTGAAAAAATATCGTGTGAATATTCCAACAGTAACTGCTCTGCATAAGTCTCCGTGGGCTTCAGGGGCAAACGAAGCAATACCTTCCAACATTTCACGTGCAAAAGAAAGTTAAGAGCGAAAATGCTCAACCCTGCTAAAACGGCTTTTCACACGAAATATCAGCCTGTATGCAGAATTATTTTGCAAAACTTTTCATTTAAAGTTAATTTTGCAATAAAAATAACTTATACGAAATGAAAAGAATACTGATACTTTCATTATCTGCTTTTATATGCATATTGGCATACGCGCAACCAATGGCTATGCAACCTCAATCAACTTATGAGCAAGTAGATGAAATCAGAAAACAGCTCAATCTCGATCATTCTCAGTTTGAAAAGGTCTATTCCGCATATGATAAATATAACAAAGCTATCTTTGGGAATCAATCTAACGGAATGACAAGGGCCGTTCCCCCTACGGGTGGTCGTCCCGGAGGCTCAATGGGTAATCGACCGGGTAACGGAGGTCCGGGAAATGGACCCGGATTTGGTGGCGGACATCACGGTGGTCACCAAGGGGGGCATCCTGATTTCAACGGACAGCGTCATGGGCGACCGGGCAATGATAATCCAAAAGAACCAAGTCCTAAACCGGAAGACATCAAAAAAATGGAGAAGAATCGCGCTAAGCAGGAAGAAAAACTTGTAAAGTCCATGCAAAAGATATTTAAGAAAGATCCTGCAGCTTTTTCTAAATGGCAAACCATACGCAACGAACAGCTGAAAATGATGTTCCGGATGCCTCCTGCTCCTGACAGAAAACCAATAGAGCATCAGCAATAAAAAAACAATAATCCATAATTAACTACACAATGAAACAGAAAACATTTATACTGACAATGGTTTCAGTGTTGGCACTTGCTTCATGTTCCAACAATGAACCAAATTACCCTGCCGGACCACCTGAATGGGGTAATGGTCCCGACATGCCGGGTAATGATAACGGAAATACTCCTGATTTCGACACCCAAATCCTCCCCTATCAAGGACAGACAGCAACCGATGCAGACAAAGACATAGTCGGAACTGATGAAGACATATTCTGGGAAGCCAACAAATTCAAGAATAAGGTTACAATTACCTATTCAGGAGAAAACGCTTCTGTAGAGACTGATTGCGAAGACATCTTATCAAATATCAACGGCAGTCATGTGGTCATCGATATGCTGACCAATTCAGTGAGCGGAGTTGAGATTAACGTAAGCGGAAAGAGCGATAACGGATCTCTGAAGATTTACGGAGAGAAAAAGACTCTTATCAACCTAAATGGAGTTGAGTTAACATCTCAGAACGGACCGGCAATCAACAACCAGTGCAAAAAGCGACTCTTCGTAAATCTTGCCTCCGGATCAGTCAACAAGCTTACGGATGCATCCAGATATTCTGATGATTCTTACTATCTGGACGGCAACTCTTCAGATAATGAAGACAGAAAGGGATGCTTCTTCAGTGAGGGCAACTTGATCTTCAGTGGCACCGGCAGTCTGATTGTAGCAGGCAAGCAAAAACACGGCATCGCATCCGACGGATACATGTACGTTCGCCCCGGAGTTACAATCGCCGTAACCGAAGCCGCCAAGAACGCAATTCATATTAAGGGTGACAAATCTGACGACATCGGAGTCATCATTGCCGGAGGCTTGATATACACACTCTCTGAATCAGAGGCAGGTAAGGGAATAAAGACAGATTACCATGTTGATGTTAGAGGAGGACAACTTGACCTTAACACCAAAGGAGATGCCATATATGATGCAGATGAAAATGATACATCTTCTGCAGCCGGAATCAAAACTGATGGGAATGTAATTATCAGTGGAGGAACAATCTCGATAAAGAGTTGTGGAACCGGAGGTAAGGGAATCAACGCTGATGGAAACCTGAATGTGACCGGAGGAGAAACAACTGTAGTGACTACAGGAGGAAAATATGTCTACAATGCTGCCCTTGACCTCGATTCTTCTCCCAAAGGAATAAAAGCAGACGGAAACATAACCATAGACGAAGGATCTGTCAACATCATGGTGACTGGAGTCAGCGACGGTTCAGAAGGACTTGAGAGTAAATCAGATCTCACTGTGAATGGCGGGAATGTCTACGTATATGCTTACGATGATGCCATCAATGCAGCAAAATCCATTACAGTAAACGGAGGACGTATATATGCATATGCAGTCAACAATGACGGCATCGACTCTAACGGAACAATGACTTTCAACGGAGGAGTTACCATCTCAAACGGCAGCAATGCGCCGGAAGAAGCTTTTGATTGTGATCGTTCAACCGACTTAAAAGTCAATGGCGGTACTCTTATAGGAGTTGCAGGCGGCGCAATATCCCCATCTTCTTCAAGCAAACAAAAGACTGTGATCTACAATGGAATCCAGTTTGCTAAAGGCCAGACTATAGCAATCTTAGGGGAAGATGGAAAACCAATCATGACTTATGACCAACCACGTTCCATTAACGGCAGCCTCTTCTTCAGTTCAAAAGATTTGCAAGAAGGATCTACCTATCAAGTATGTTCTAATGGCCAACTGACAAATCCTTCCGATAAATGGAATGGATGGCAAGATAGCGGAATTTGGAGTGACGGAACTTCTATTGGATCCTTTACCATCAAGGGCACTGTAACTACAATTGGGGTATCATCCGGACCCGGAGGAGGCGGTTTTCCCGGTGGCAATCGTCCCAGATAAAAATTTACAAATAAACTATAAACTATAATCTAACTAAAGCTGTAATCTGCGTGGAAGAGGAGACCTCATAAAAGAAGTCTCCTCTTTTTTGCCATCGCTGCGACAAAAAATTTTGAAATCTCAATACTTTTAATTACTTTTGTATGGAAGTTGTTTAAACTTATTTTTTTATTAAGATTTCGTCAGGTTTTCGAGTGGATTTTTCTTCATGAAGAAGGAGCGA
>JAIDUH010000160.1 GCA_029060285.1 Muribaculaceae bacterium
GAGGTGGGTGAGTGGCTGAAACCACCAGTTTGCTAAACTGACGTAGGAGTAATCCTACCACGAGTTCGAATCTCGTCCTCACCGCAAAAGCCTGATGGTCAATGACTATCAGGCTTTTTGCTTATATAAATATCATTCTCAATGTATAAAAATCTTTATCATAAAGCGTCTCTCCGAGACTACTGTGCTTTTGTAAGGAAAAACCCCGGACTGAATCCGGGGTTTTTGCATTATTTCAGCTCTCCGAGCTGACAAGCATGCGTCTAAACTTGAATAAAGTTAGTCTTAGATTGCCACGCTAAGAGCCACGATAGACATAGGAGGTAGAGTCACGGTCAGACCCTCCTTAGTGATCTTATAGCCTTTGAAAGGAGCTGTCTTCACTTTGTCGGGATTATCAAAGTCATTGTAGTCGTTAGGAGTTCGGGATGTCAGAATCTCACCGGAAACTGCATTCTTTCCAAGTTTTTCAAGCGGAATAGTCACCTCTGCCTTCTCCTTGAGATCAATGTTGGTCAAAGTAATATTCAACTTCCCATCTTTCTGCGAAGCTGTAGCGTTCACATTAGGAACCTTGCGACCATCGCGGACGTCACGAACAGAAGTTTCCACTTCAAGGGGAACAAATGTGGCATTCTGATGAGGTGCATACATCTTGAAGACATAGTATGTCGGAGTCAAGACCATTTTGTCTCCTTTAGTCAACACCATTGACTGGAGCACATTGGCAATCTGAGCAATGTTTGCCATCTTCACACGATCCGTATGGCGGTTGAATACATTCAAACTAAGGGCTGCTACCATTGCATCACGCATAGTGTTCTGCTGATATAGATGACCCGGTACTGTACCAGGCTCTTCATCCCACCATGTGCCCCATTCGTCAACGAGGAGAGCAACTCTTTTCTTTGGATCATACACATTCATGATAGAGTCATGCTTCATGATGACTGGTTCAATTTCAAGACACTTCCCGAGAGTCCAATAATAGTCATCATTATCAAATTGAGTAGCAGCCCCTTTGCTGCCATTCCAGCCCTTTATAGTGTAATAATGCAAAGACAGACCATTCATATGATTTTTTGCCTTTTTCATCAGCACATCCGTCCAATTATAATCATAATCGCTTGCTCCGGAAGCAATCTTATAGAGTTTGTTTCCGTCTATATCGCGGCAGTATGTCTGATAACGGCGATATTCAGAGGCATAGTCTTCGGGAGTGAAGTGACCACCGCAACCCCAGCTTTCATTGCCGACTCCAAGATACTTTAGTTTCCAAGGTTTTTCTCGTCCATTTTTCTTGCGTTTTTCAGCCATCGGACCATTTTCAGCAGTTATGTACTCTACCCATTTGGCGAGTTCTTCCACTGTGCCACTACCTACATTGCCACTAAGGTATGGCTCGCATTCGAGAAGTTCGCAAAGATTAAAGAACTCATGCGTGCCAAAGGAGTTATCCTCTACAGTTCCACCCCAATTGTTGTTGATCATCACGGGACGCTGATCTTTAGGTCCGATGCCGTCAACCCAATGGTATTCATCGGCGAAGCATCCTCCGGGCCAACGCATGACCGGCACCTTCAATTCCTTGAGAGCCTGCAGGACATCGTTGCGATATCCGTTAGTATTGGGAATCGGGGAGTCCTCTCCTACCCAGAGACCCCCATAGATGCATGTGCCGAGATGCTCGGCAAACTGACCATAGATTTCCGCTGGGATTGTAAGGTCCGGATTCACTTTGTCAAGATTAAGCTTGACTGTTGCTTTCTGGTCGGCAAGAGCCGGAAAAGCAGTCAGTGAAATAGCAGCACCGACTGCTAATGAAGTGAAAAGTTTCATTTTGGAATTATATTATATTGTTGTTTTCATGAATTTTTAAATTCAACTAACAAAGTTAATAAAAAAATTTATTACACTGCAAATATTTCGCAAATTCTGCTCATAAAACACAAAAAATCTTCAGACGAATTCTATAAAATTTTTCCTATATATATGCAACCAAAAAAGGTTGCATTCGGCAGACGCAACCAAAAAAGGTTGCATTTGCAATATGCAACCAAAAACGGTTGCGTAGGTAAGTATTTTTTATTATCTTTGCAATCGAATTAGGAAATTATGAGTACGATAGCCATTATCACAGGTGATATAGTAGATTCTACCAAACTAAATTTGGCAGAAAGAGATATTATGATCAATGCCCTACAAGCCATTCCCGAAATCCTCTCTCCTTTTGATAGAATCTATATGGAAATCTTCCGCGGAGATTCTTTTCAAATACGAATTCATAGAGCCGACATAGCTGCAAAAGCTGCTATTTCCATTCGAGCATGGCTTCGAAGTCAGATTGAGTTATCCGGAAAAGAACCCTTAGATGCAAGAATTGCAATCGGAATAGGAAGTGCAGATTACGAATCAGACTCACTTTCAACGAGTGACGGGGAAGCATTTAGGTTATCAGGAAGATTGCTCGACAAAATGCATAAAGCTCGTTTGGCTGTAGCCACTCCCTGGCCCCAAGTCAATGAAGAATTGAGATTATCTACGGCATTTGTTGATGATATTATCTCTTCTTGGACTCAAAACCAAAGTAAGATAATGCTCCTACGACTCCAAACAGCAAAAAGCCATCTTGAATTGTCACAGATACTCGATATTTCACGGCAGATGGTAGACAAATCCATGAAATCTTCAAAAGAAGAACTTATCGAATCCTATATAGACAGATTTGAAAAAATAATAATCGAACATAACGGAAAATCATGATAATATTGCTAATAAAGCTTATTGCCGCCCATCTGATTGGAGACTTCTTTCTCCAATCAGATAAGCTATGCAAAATGAGATATTGCAAAAAGTTTTCGAAAAGAGTTTCAGCCAATATTATTCACAGCCTTATTCAAGCAGGACTCTCATATTGCTTCATAGGATTATGGAATCTTTGGTGGATTCCAGTCATAATATTCATCTCACATTTCATAATAGATTTCATTAAGACTCAATATGGGAAAAAAGACCTGCCTTATTTTATTGGAGATCAAATAGCTCACTATTGTGTCATTATAATAATCTGGTATTATCTACAATACAATCTATCTGAAATGCAAGCTATATCAAAGATATCTCTTACCGGATGGATAATTTTCACTTCTTTTTTGGCTATTTTAAAACCATCTTCCATACTAATAAAATTATTCATGGAATATCATTCATGGATTCCGAATATTCCTACATTACAAGGATTGCCAAATGCAGGCAAATGGATTGGATATCTCGAAAGAATATTAATTCTAATTTTCATATTCTCTCACAACATCGAAGGAATTGGATTCCTGTTAGCGGCAAAATCCATTTTCAGATTTGGAGAATTGAATCAATCAAAAGATATCAAGATTACGGAATATGTATTGATCGGCACATTTCTAAGTTTCACAATTGCAATTCTAACAGGTTACATAGCAGAATGGGGAATGACAATAGGGAAAGAATTTTAACAAAAAATATATAAAACATGTTTAAACGAATTTTAATCGCATTTTTAGCAACGGCAGCAATGCAAGGAGCTGCCCAAGAGAAGGGAGCAATCACACAGGAGATGCTCAATGGTTTCAAAGCCGGGTATGAAAACAATACCGCCAACCGCGCCCGACACAATGCGCTGAATGCTGCCGGCATTGAAAAACTTGCCTATAACGAGAAGGTTCGCAACAAATTTGACGATAACTTCTCTCACAAAGTAGAGACCAAGGGAATCACGGACCAAAAATCCTCCGGCCGCTGTTGGCTCTTCACTGGGCTCAATGTGCTACGCTCACAGGCAATAGCTCAACACAAACTGCCAAAGCTAACATTCTCCCAAAACTACAACTTCTTCTTCGATCAATTGGAAAAAGCAAACCTTTTCCTTCAAGGAGTAATCGACACATCCGACCTGCCAATGGAAGACCGCCAAGTAGAGTGGCTTTTCAAAAATCCTATAGCCGACGGCGGAACATTCTGTGGAGTTGCCGATATCGTGACAAAATACGGGGTTGTTCCTACCGAAGTCATGGCAGAAACGGAAGTCTCCAACAGCACTTCTGCATTCCGCAAGCATATGACGACTCGCCTTCGTGAGGACGGACTACGCCTCCGCCAAGCCAAAGCTAAGGGTGCCGATGAAAAGGCACTTCAAGACATGAAGACCCAACAACTTGCAGAAGTATATAAAATGCTGGCTCTCGCACTTGGCGAACCACCTACAGAATTCTCTTGGACCAAACGTGACAGCAAAGGAAATGCCATAGAGACAAAGAAATACACTCCTCAGTCTTTCTATAAGGAACTTCTCGGCAATGACCTAAAGAACAATTACGTGATGTTGATGAACGACCCTTCCCGTGAATACTGGAAAGTTTATCGCATCGACTATGACCGACATAGCTACGACGGACAAGATTGGACTTATCTCAATGTTCCGATGAAAGACCTCAAGGAAGCAGCCATCAAATCTATTAAAGACAGCACTGCTATGTATTTCTCATGCGATGTCGGCAAATTCCTTGACCGCGAACGCGGAGTGCTTGACCTCGAGAACTTCGACTACGAAGCGCTCTTTGACACCAAATTTGGCATGGACAAGGCAGAACGAATCTCCACCTGGGCAAGCGCTTCGTCGCACGCAATGACCCTTTCAGGAGTTGACCTTGACGAGAAGGAACAACCAAAGAAATGGCTTATCGAAAACAGCTGGGGAAAATCAGGACATGACGGATATCTCGTTGCCACGGACGACTGGATGGACGAATACCTTTTCCGCCTTGTAGTGGATAAAAAATATGTGTCGCCCAAAATATTGAAGGCCTTGAAACAAGAACCAATCACATTGCCATCTTGGGATCATCTGTTTCTCAATAATTAATGCATAATTCTCAATGCATAGTTCTTCCAACTGAGAACTTGTCTGAGTGAAGAATTCTATTGCTCAGCCTATTATGAATTATGGATTATGCATTATGAATTATGCATTATGAATTAGTCAAAGGAATTTTTCTATTATGGAAAACGCCCCGCGAAGTCCGCATTTTGTCCAATGATAGGCAAAACGGATGAGCGGGCGTTTTTTCTTCGGGACTTCCGATAGAGCCTGTTGATATAAAGGCTTTGCAAGCTCAGGATGCCCTTCTTTTGAATAGTGTGCTGCCAAGATAGCCCGCCGATAGGAGATGACATTGTGAAGACGCCGCCTATCATTGCGAGCGGATTTTCTTATTGACTCGTCAATGCCATCGAGCGATCTCTCCCAAGTTCCATATTTATCGGAAAAGTTTTCACCTGTTATGCTCTCCCTTTGATGATATACGTCAGCATATACTCCTTCAAGCACCTTGGTCTTGGGATTGGATAATAAAATTCTTGAACCTGTCTCAAGATCGTTCCAAACCGGGAATTCACCACGCCAGCCCCCAGCCTTTTTTATGAAGTCTCTCTTTATGGCATATCCTTGTGTACGGAGTATGGCATGCACCAGATGCTGTTCTATCAGGCACCCCTTAATGGAATGAGTGATTCTGACATTGCCATCATGATGTATAGCTACCTGCCAGACAATTACATCCGGGTCAGGATAACTCCGCCACAGCTCCATAATGGACTTGACACAATTTGGCCTCATCGTATCATCAGAATCAAAAAACATCACCTTGTCTGTTGCCACATGGTTCAATCCCAGATTACGTGCATATGCTGCCCCCGGATTTGTTTCTGACAATATATCCATAGAAAAATCTTTATCAGCATTCGAATGCATCCATCTTTCAATATTAGCCATCGTGTCATCCGTAGATGCATTATCCACCACAATGATATGGAGAGGCCTATATGTCTGGGCTTTCAAGCTTTCCAGACATCTCACAATAAGCTTTGCACGGTTGTATACCGGCACCACTATTGTCATGCATTCCTTCTGACTGATAGTATCTTTCACATTCTTTTAACGCCTTTACACTACTAAAAATTGAAAATAACTTGCAAAAAATATTGGAATTTGTTAATTTTGTAATGTGAAGAAGATCTCATTGCTCATACCTGTCTATAATGAGGAGGAATCGGTAGATGCTCTATATGCAGCGCTGCTTCCTCTGCTTGACAACACGCATCCCGGACTGAAGGGTGCCCAATATGATTGGGAAGTCATTCTCGTCGATGATGGCAGCAAAGACCGTTCATATGACAAACTGAGGGAACTCAATGGCCATGACCGAAGATTCCGATATGTGAGGCTATCGAGAAATTTTGGCAAGGAGAATGCTTTGCTTGCAGGTTTTGACCGCATGACAGGAGATGCCATGGTGATTATGGATGCTGATCTACAGCATCCAGTCGATACAATTCCTGAAATGATAGAACAATGGAATAAGGGATACGAGGATGTCTATGGGCGACGGCTTTCAAGAGGAAAGGAGTCTCTTTTCAGGAAACTTTTCACCAAGGCATACTATGGACTGCTCAACAAAAGCACCCGGGTAGACGTGCTTCCCAATGTTGGAGATTTCAGGCTTCTTGACCGTAAGGTGGTGGAAGCCATCCGCGGTCTGCGTGAATCGCAACGCTACACGAAAGGATTATATTGTTGGGTTGGATTCAAAAAAACCGGAGTTGATTTTCAAACTGCTGACAGAATGGCGGGAGAGACACATATGTCGGCAGGACGCCTTATCAATCTGGCTCTTGAGGGAATCACGAGCTATACCACTGCTCCTCTCCGCGTAGCGACGGTACTTGGCTTCATCATATCCATACTGTCTATCTGCTATATGATCTATATAGTCTGCAAGACCATAATATACGGTGAACCAATCCAAGGATTTCCCACCATTATATGTACGATTTTATTCCTTGGAGGATGCCAACTCATCGCTTTGGGCATCATCGGAGAATATATAGGAAAAATTTATAATGAGTCGAAATGCCGCCCGCCATATATTGTAGCTGAAGAAAGTGCACCTGCGGATGTGGTCAAAATAAAACAGGAAAATACCCGACCGCTATGAAGATACTGATGCTTGGAGATTATTCCAACCTTCACGCTTGCCTGGCAAAGGAACTACGCAAGAGAGGACACGAGGTGTCTCTTGTCTCAGACAAGGGGAGATATATGAATACAGATGCTGACATCGAGCTGCGACGAAGCGCCGGACATCTTGGTGCCATAAGATATCTTTACAACGTGATGGCATTGCTACCCTCATGGGCAGGCTATGATGTAGTTCAGCTTATCAATCCTGGATTCCTTTCTCTAAAACCGGGGAAGCTAAAGATAATCTACGATATTCTCAAGAAAAACAATCGATCTGTATTTCTCACACTATGTGGCAACGACCATTTCTTCGTAAAAGACTGTGTAGATGCAAATCTATTCCGGTTTTCAGAGTTTAGAATCGGCAAAGAAAAAGCTCCCCTCGCCAAGTGTGAACCTAACCGGGAGGCGGGATGGCTTAGCAAAGGACATGCCTCATATACCAAACATGTCTATGACACTATCGATGGAGCAATGTCAATATTACCTGAATACGACATGTCTGCGCGAATGCACATGAATCCGGAAAAACTAATCTTTACCAATCTTCCGATACATATTGAAGATCTTGACTTCTCGGAACTAAATCTTGATGGCCCTGTAAAGATATTGATAGGCATGAAGGGTAATATGGAAATTCAAAAAGGGACTGCGCGAATGCTCGACATCTGCCGAGAACTTGAAGAAGAGCTTCATGGAGCCATTAAGGTCAAAGTAGTCAAAAATCTTTCCCTTTCCGATTATCTCGAGGAGCTAAGAACAAGCCATATCGTGATCGACCAGCTATATTCGTATTCGCCTGCTACCAACGCACTTCAGACCATGGCACTCGGACGAATCAGCGCATCCGGAGGACAGCCGGAATATTACGGCTATATCAATGAAAAGTCACGACCTGTGTTCTGCCTCTCGCCTCTTGAAGATGAAGCAACAATCAAGGAGAGGCTGCGCAAGCTGGCAGCCGACAAGGAGACGCTAAAGCGTATGTCAAAAGAAGGGCGCCGGCTTGTTGAGTGCCACAATGATGTGCGCAACATCGCCCCACTTTTTGAAGCACACTGGAATAATATCATCAAGAAAAATGCAGCTCATGGCACAGACTGAGAATGACATGCCGACGTCATGCCGACAACCTATACTCCAGGTGCTGATATGCACCTATGGATATGAGGGACTCCAAAGGGTAGCCGCATCCTCACATCCTAAAGTGGATGGAGTAGAATATATTGTGAGCATACAACAAGATCCTGATGCTGATGAACACCCGGCACCAAAAGAGCTCAACCGTGATGACTTCAAGCTATTTGTCAACTTAACTAAAGGGCTCTCCATCAACCGAAACGTTGCTCTCTCTCTATCTTCTGCCCCGTTGCTTCTGATCAGCGATGATGATGTGGACTATACAGAAGAAGGGCTACGCAATGTGATCGATGCATTCCATCGCCATAAAGACATGGATATTATAGCATTCCGCTATACGTCAATGTCACATGAGAAAAGCTATCCTTCATCTCCTTGCAACCTTGACAAACCGACAAAAGGATATTTTGTGACATCTTTCGAGATTGCATTACGAAGGGAGTCCGTGCAAGGGAAGATCTGGTTTAACGAAAACTTTGGTATAGGGGCCATGTTCCCTGCGGGTGAAGAGGAGCTGTTTATCCGCGACTGTCTGGATGCCGGATTAAAAGGCATATTCATTCCCATCACCATCGCCCGACATGACAGCAAGACTACTTCCAATCGCAACCTGATGATGACGTCGCGTCCACAGACGAAAGGGGCTGTCTTACTCCGTCTCCATCCCAAGGACTGGCCATTGCGGATGATCGTCCACACACTTCGAGAAATACCATTATGGAAGAAAGGGCTTGTGCCTTCTCCCATATCCTATAGCCGCAATTGGCTAAAAGGAGTGAGACTGGCACGGAAGATGAAAGTCTTCCCTACTCCAGACTATTCACTTTATTATCAGCGAAATGACAAAAGACGATAAACAGAGTGAGAATAGTTTCCGAAATATTCTGAAAGGCACCTCACTTTTCGGAGGTGTTCAGGTGTTCAACATCCTGATATCAGCAGTAAGGCTAAAATTTGTGGCAGTAATACTGGGACCTGCAGGAATGGGAATAGCCGGACTGTTCAACACCGCTTCACTCACTATCCAGCAATTTGCTTCGCTTGGGCTCAACCTATCTATAGTCAAGGAAATAGGCCGCCACAAGGAAGAAGAGCATCGTCTGACTGACGTTCTGGCTGCTGTACGACCTCTGATACTGTTGTCGGCAACTATAGGAGCCCTCATATGCCTTCTCTTTCCTCAGCTTCTTTCCTCCATTTCATTTGGATCCTATACCTATTCCAGAAGTTTTATGCTGCTATCAGCAGCTGTTTTCTTCTCTATAACCGGGAGCGCCTTAATGTCAGTACTGCAGGGATTACATGCAGTAAAGCCTCTGTCGAAAGCAAGTGTCGTAGGGTCATTGGTGGGACTGGCAATTGGAGTTCCACTCTATTGGCTCCTCGGCACTGCCGGTATAGTCCCGGCTATGGTAGTGCTCGCCATAACTACTTTCATATGGTATTTCATTTCGCTCAAGCGCATCCTACATGTGCAGAGCTCAAGATGGGACAGTGAAGTGCACCTTCCCATCCTCCGACGTATAATCGCAATGGGGATAATACTCATGAGCAACGATCTTTTCCGTAATCTCGCCAGCTATCTTATACTCATATTCATTCGATCTCGAGGCGGAACTGAGGAGGTAGGTTACTTCCAATCATGCAATACCATGACCTCCCAATATTCCGCCATAGTCTTCACTGCGATGGCAATGGACTATCTTCCGCGTCTCGCTTCGGCATCAGGTGATAATGCCGGGATGTGTACTGTTGTAAATCGTCAGATAGAAATTGTCGGTCTCCTTATCTCCCCAATAGTATGTACGGTCATCTTCCTTGCTCCTTGGGTGATCGAGATCCTTCAGACAGAGAGTTTTCTTGTTGCCGTGCCATTGCTACGCCTGCTTGCGGCAGCCGTGACGATTCGCGCATTAATGTATCCACTCGGTTACATCGTCTTTGCCAAAGACAACAGACGCCTTTTTTTCTGGATGGAGTCAGTAGGAGCCAACGTATTGACATTGCTTCTGACTTGTGGAGGATACCTGCTGCTTGGAATTAATGGACTTGGCTATGCGGCCATTGCCGATTGCGTCATTTGCATGTGTGTATACACTGTGGTCAACCGGAAACTCTATGGTTATAAAATTTCCCAAACTGCCAACCTCATAACAATTTACGCCGTCACCTCGACAAGCGTGATGACGGCGTTGTGTTTGTATATGTCCGGAGTTTGGATGTGGACAGTGTCTTCAGTGCTCCTGGGCTCTCTATTCCTTATTTCCGGAAGGATTCTACTGAAGAAATTCAAGGCTGATTAACGCTTCCTTCGTCTCACTGACTTGGCAGCACTGGAATTAGAGTTATTAGATGAAGATTTTGGCTGTGACACCTTTGGAGTGTTTGATTTCTTCTTTGAAGCAGATGCTGAAGAAGCCTTCTTTCTTCCGGAGCGTTTCGATGCCCTCGTTTTCGTAGCAGGCTTTTCCTCTTCGTCAGCCAACACCACTGTCCTCTCAGGTATTGAGTCGCCATTGGCAGCAGCAAGTTCCTTAGCGGCAGCAGCCTCTTCTTCAGCCTCACGCATAGCAAGGTATTCATCACGGGTCGGCACCCAGAGATTCTTGCCAAATTCGCGGAGTCTCGTGTCGATACTGTCCTGAGCACGCTCCAAGTCATCTTTGTCTGGAAACATTTGAGCCATTGAGAGATTACGAAGATTCTGAGTCTTATATATCTCACCTTTATACATACCGAGGTTGAAATAATCGTCGAGGCTATATTGCGGAAGATTGTTATCATCTGTCAAGAAGACATATTGCTGTGCCAAATAAGGACGCAATTGGTCAAACTTCACCCAAAACATAGGATAATTAGCTTCTCCGCCATAATCACCTGTGCGTGTGAGAACCGGGCATATGGCCTCCACAAAGGTTTTCATCCGATTGCTCCTCTTGTCGAATTCCCACTTTTCAATTATATAGTATTTCAAAGCCTGACCGGTTGGCACGTCAGCCTCTTCAACTGTAAAGGTAGCCCTATCGCCATTTCCTTGTGACTGATACATGATCTCGAAACGATCAAGCATCTCGTCAACCTTCACTTTATATTGATCGGTAAACAATTCCCTGCCATCAAGATACTCAAAAGCAGGAATCTTACCATCTACTACCAGACCAAATATTATACGGAAAAGATTCTGCTGTCCATCTACAATATCTTCAGGAAAGTAAAGAGGAGTATTCTCCGGGACATTCTTTAAATCAAGCTGACGATAGATCTTACGCACATACGCAAGATCGGCATCATGAGTCTTCGGACTGTCGAAGAATCCTTGCATTCGATCTGTGATTTTAGGGCCCGTTGCCTCTTCCTGCTTTTGTCCACGTTTGGAGGAACTGTTGCGACGCACCACGCCTGTATTATCCTGCGTCATTGCGGAGATGGAGATTGCCGCCATTGCGGCTATGCTGAGTATCCTTTTGAATGGTTTCATATTTTTCATCATTATCGGTAAGAGGATTGGAAACCTCAGTTTTCCATTAGTTTAGCACCACCTGCATAGGAGATATGGTGCGAGTTATACCGTCAGGTCCTTTCGCCTTCACATCTGATATAAAGAATTGTTGACCATTTTTAAGCCGGCGGAACTGTTCCTTTTGTCTTGCTGAGAATTTTGAGCCATCGCTTACTTCGGGAATGGCATTACCCATCGAATCGAAGAATACGGTAGAGAACGATACCACCGTATAAGCGACGTCAAGAATACCATCGTCGACCGACGCCGAAAGACCCTCGCATGCCATCAGAGCCGCCTTGCTGATTCGCTTCGGGCCACCCTTGTAGACAGAAGGATTTCCTTGCGCATCTTTCACCGTAATATATGCTGTAGGGTCAGGGAGCTGGCGGATGCGGAAGGTCATGCTTCCTACATTCTGTCCATGTCCGTCTACAGAAGCCGACACATTTATGACGGCATTCTCCCCAACCTTTGTGGGCCGTGCTATCCAATGGTCGCCGTTGCGTGTCAATGATCCATTGGTCATTGTAGCGGTAAGCGCTGTCATAGGCACACCCGGGACGGATATGGAAATAGGATTATCAATACCGGCATATAGCACGTTCATCATCGTGGGTGATATGGTAGCCATAGGTTCAATGACGTTATATTGCGATTTGAACTCATGCTTTTCAAGAGTTCCGTCGCCTTTCTTCACTTCCAAATATCCGGAATATTCATGCGCACCGGTCGCTCCTGCAGTAAACTCATAGAGACCGTCAGGATTGGCAAGTTTCTGTCCATTTATGTAGATTTCAGGGCGCATGGTGGTGTCAATTGCTGCAAGCACAATTCTTGCAGAATATTTTCCGCCACGCATCACCATATTTGAGTTTGGAAGCACATATGCGCTTAACTCATTTACCCTGACGTCGCCTATATCCACATTCGTAATAAGATTGGACAATGCTTCGCTTTCTGCCTGAGTCACGTCATTCTGAATTTTTGTAAGCATCGTGACCGCAGCGATAGCCGGCATATTGTCGAATAATTTCTCTTCCCATTTCACTTCCCCTACAGTGCCTTTCACGTCATAAGCTTTCGTAGAGAGCATTTCATCGATGACCCTGCGCTTGACTGTGTCCGGCACAAGTGTTGTCACATATGCCCTATACTCTTCGATAGCCTCACGCAATTTTTCACCCCGTTTTGAACTTGGATTCAAAAGCACTGCTGAAGCTGCCTCAAGGTCATCAAGGTTCTTGAGATCGGAATAATCACCATTCTTTCCATCAGCCTTTACTGCAATATCAGTCTTTATCTCCTCTATAAGGCCATAAAGCTTTCCTGTTCTATCGTGAAGAGTGGTACCTTTCTCATACCATGGTCCGGCCTTGGCCGGATTCTTTTCATATAGTTCCGCCAAATAGTCGAACTGTATTTTATTTTTGGTAGTAAGATTGTCGTTTGTGCGATGCAAAGAGCCTTGCACTTGTGTGAACCCGTTCAGCACGTCGCTCGACACATTGAGGGCGAGCATGGCAGTGAGGACGATATACATTAGGTTGATCATCCTCTGCCTTGGCGACATTCTTGCTACATTGTTTCCTCCTCCTGCCATTGTGCGTTTTGCGTTTTACGTTTCGCTGTTTGCTTTTTTAGTTGTCTGTTTGTCGGTTTTGTTCGAATGGATTGGAACGCGGCTGAGGTGTTGCCATTGGATTTGCCATATTCATGGTCATGGCAGTGATCATATTCTCGTAGATCTTGTTGAGCTGACGCATATATCGGCTCATTCGCTCTGTCTCTTCACAATAGCGGCTTGATTCATTGGCAGACTTCTCATACATATCGCGGATGTCCTTCAGACCGCGGTTGACTCTGTCAATGCTCTCAAGCTGTGAGCTGATGCTCTTAAGCTGGATCTCGTATATAGTGTTCAAGCCTCCAATATTGCGATTGAGATCTTCAAGTCTCTCTACATAACCATTCGAAGAAGCAGAAACAGATTCTGAATTATCAGTGATTGCCTTATAAGAATTGAGCAGGACTTCGCTCACTTTGTTAAGAGCGTCTGTAGTCTCGCGAAGCTGTGCGATCTGCTCAGTGACGCCTTTCATCTGCTCTGCCATATCCTTCATCGACTCAACAAGATTCTCTGTGTCTTCTTCTGAGATATCAACGTTTGGAGCAACACCTCCTCCGCCTCCGCCGATTACAATAGTACCCGCAGAACCTGTCTGACCGTTCTGACTTGACGGAGCTGCCTGATTAGTCAGATCGGCACTACCCATGTCGCCGCCTCCAGCCAATATGATACCTCCTGAAATACCGCCGCCTGAGACTCCTCCAACGACACCTCCTGAGACTCCTCCAACGATACCACCGGAAACGCCTCCCGTAGCACTACCTGAGACTCCTTCCATAGCCCCACTTGAGACTCCTCCGACGTTACCACCTGAGACACCTCCCACGAAACCACCTGAGATTCCCCCTCCATTGCCACCAAGGGCAGGACGGTCTTCCGGAGCATGAGTGTCAAGCACCGGAAACACATCTTCCCAATGATAGTCTTTCGGCGGACGGTCGAATGCCGTCAGAAGGAACATGGCGATTTCCGTACCCATACCTATACAGAGCAAAGTGCTTCCGCCCGGAAGGTGAAGGATCTTGAAAAGGGCTCCCCAGATGACGACTGCGGCACCGATGGAATATGCGATGTTGAAGAAGCGCTGCCCCTTCTCTCCATGAAGGAAGCGCTCAATGAAATTTGCGTATTTGCGTATCTTGACCATTGCTGTCTGAATGTTGTTTGGTCCTTGTTATTTTTTCTTCTGTGTTCCTTTTGCAAAGCCTATCTGCGAGCGCACGCAGCGGAATCCGATATACGAACGCTGCTCATTCTGGTATTCCCACTGCCGGAGGTCGCTTCGCAGATTATGCATCACATCTTTCCAACTACCTCCACGCACTATCTTGCGCTTCATCTTGTATGGATCCTCAAGAGCAGCATTGTAGCGATATTCAGGATTGATGTCGCTCGTAAGGCGGTCGATACTCTCTGTGAATGCCGTTGATGTCCATTCACTGACGTTGCCCGCCATGTCGAAAAGTCCGAAGTCATTTGCCTGATATGTGCCTACCGGGGAAGTGATCAAATGCCCGTCACGCACATAGTCGCCGTCGCCGGGCTTGAAATTGGCATAGAAGCACCCCCGCTCATCCATCGGAAGAGTCTCGCTCCATGGGAAAGAGCTTTCTGAATTTCCAGCCCGGGCAGCATATTCCCATTCCGCTTCCGTTGGCAGACGATAGGGCTCAATATACACACCCTCTTTCCCAAGGCTACGACGCAAATAATCTGTACGCCAGTTGGCAAACGCATTAGCCTGATCCCAGCTGACTCCTACGACAGGATAATTGTTATAGCCCGGATTTGAGAAATAAAGACGCGTGTATTGCTCGTTATAAGCATTATCAAAGTCGTTGATCCACGCCGTAGTGTCAGGATAAACGTTGACAATATAAGTATTCAGGAAGTCAAAATCTCCCGTCAGTGGGCGAGTGACAGTCTCCCTTATGATTTCTCCTTCATCTGTGAGGTATGCTGTATCCTTGGATATTATAGGAAGTTCGGTGCTGATGGGATTATCTGTGTTATAGTCACGGCGAGTCGGGTCAAGACGGTTTTTACGCTTTGCCGCTTCCGTATGGTTAAAGATCTCATATCGGTAGTTGAGCTGAGTCGGGTCAAGTTCACGCTGCCCGGTAATCGGATTAGTACGGTAGACACTCTCAATGGCACGTTGCTCATCCTCATTGGCATTGCGCCAAGGGATAGGTTTGTTCCAGTTGAGATAGGGTGTGATGGGGTTCCCTTCCTTATCCTCCTCTATCTTGAATGCCTCGTTGCCGCCATATGCAGGATCGGCAAGACGCTCCCTGATGATGGAGTCGCGCACCCATAGCACAAACTGCTTGTACTTAGAGTTGGTCACCTCGGTCTCATCCATCCAGAACGCATCTACCGACACACCACGAGGATTCCCCTTGATTCCCCAGATTGAGTCGTCTTTTGCAGGGCCCATGGCATATCCGCCACGGTCTACGAGCACCATGCCGTAGGGCACAGGCTCAGCAAAGGTGCTACCACCCACACCGGTCACTTCGCCACCGGCTCCTCCCCTGCTTAGCGAAGAGCAACCGACAAGCAAAATCATAGCCGTAACGATGCACGCGCACTTGACAAAGTGCCGCGCAATTGTCGTTCTAATATTTTTGGTGTCTGATATTCTCATTTATATAGAGGTTGTTTTGATTGCGTTACAGGTTACTTACATCAGCCTTATGCTTCTGTGTCGGTTGCGGTTTTTCCCACTGAAGTCAAGTTTCATACGATAGCCAACTACTATCTCATGGCTTCCGCTTGACGCCTTGAGAATCCTTGAAGTAGGTATGTCGTAGGCATATCCGAGAATGAAATTCTTGAATTCGGCTCCAAGGTTTATGCTAACGGCATCATCCCATCTATAGGCAATGCCTCCAAACATCATCTTGTTATACCATCCTTTGAGCGACAATACACCCGACACGCTCTTCAAGTCACTGGCGACAATGAGATCCGGCTGCAATTCTATTAACGTGTTTTTTATCGAAATATTGCTTCCTGCTGTCAGATATATTGTTCTTGACACATAAGTTTCAAATTCATGATTGTCTGATGTGGCACTTGAATTGGTAGTCCCCTTGGTATTGAGCTTGACCTTAGGAGACGCCGGATGAAGCATTGATACACCGACATGGAATTTTGGATGCGTATATTGCAGACCGATTCCGAAATCGATCGATCCTCCTCCTACATCTTGCTTAGGGATCGAAGGGTCGTTGGAGTCATGATAATCGTCGTCATCTGGAATATAAACTTCCGAGCCTTTGAAACTTGAGCCAAAATACCCCACCTGTAGACCAATCGACAACTCTCCACCAAAGAGTTTTTTCAATCTGCCACTTATCTGGCCATTGACATAGGTGTTACTGAAAAGGCCTATACCCTCCTGAGTGATGTTGACTCCCCCACCCCAGCGGCGCTCAAGAAATTTGAACGGTATGTCGGCAGCCCCGGTAAAACTTTTAGGAGCATTTTCTATCCCTACCCATTGCAGGCGAGCAGCTCCTCGGATGCGAAGGAAATCGGTAGATCCGGCAGATGCAGGATTATAGAGTGTGGGCAATGCCCACGCTTGTGAATACAACGGATCGCTTTGCCCTCGCGAAACAGCAGGAAGCAAAGAGGCAAGTATGCATACAGAGGCAATTGCAATAGCACGGAATTTATTAAGCGACTTGTCCATCTATTCGAAATAAAAGGAGAGCACCACCATGTTGCTCTTCATCTTTGTCAGAGATTGAGTGATCTGAAGGGTGCCCGGATTCTCATCGAGATCAGGACGGTTATGCTTCAAAATATCAGTAAGTCCGAAGCAGAACTTTATCTCCGGGCATAACTTGAAAAAGGGGAGATAGAAATCGCATCCCAAGCCCACTGTGAGCATAGTGTCGAAATTATTGGGCACAATTGGGTCCGACCGTTTTTTTGATATGTCGAGCACCCCCATCACACCAGCCGTAACATAGGGGCGAGTATTATGAAGCCTGTCGCCTGAAATTTTTAGATCAAGCGGAATTACGACTAGCGCACTCTTAATATCCTGAAGTTGCTTTTCTCCACTGTTGACGTCGAGCATGTGCACGGTCTTGGACCCGAAATACATTCCGGGCGACAATCGCAAGTTAAAATAACGATGCAGCCTGAAGTCGCCAAGCACCGTGGCATTAAAACCTGGAGAAAAATCCGGCACTTCCATTTGCCATTGGCGCCCATCCTCAGATATGAAGCCGGAATGTGTAAAGGTCAAGTCCTGGATATGTGTACCGACAGAGAACCCCCAATGCCAAAGCTTCAAATCAGCATATTGACGGTTTGGAACCTTCTCCCCCCACTTAGCATACGAGGGGAGAACACTGAAGGAAATTACCAACAGCGTGATGATGCGCATAGCCGAGTCAAATGCGTTCCGATTTACTTTATATGTCGTCGAACAAATCATTCATTACGATAGCTTGCAAAGATGCAAAGCTATTTAAGAAACGAAAAAAAATTTTTTTTCTTATGTAATATTATGATGTTTGCAAATATTTGCTTAAATTTGCACTACGAAACATGTAATAACCCTACTATGAAACGTGTAATAACTCTTGGAGAAATTATGCTCCGTCTTTCGCCGCAAGGTTTTCGGCGATTCGTTCAGTGCGATAACTTTGAAGTGATCTGGGGTGGCGGTGAAGCTAATGTAGCAGTCAGCTGCGCCAACTATGGCATGGACGCCAAGTTTGTGACCAAACTTCCAACTCACGAGATCGGACAAGCTGCTGTCAATGCTCTCCGTCGCTATGGCGTTGACACTCAGTACATCGCACGCGGTGGCGACCGTGTGGGTATCTATTATTGCGAGACTGGGGCTTCTATGCGCCCATCCAAAGTGATCTACGACCGCGCTCACTCATCTATTGCAGAGGCAGATCCTTCTGATTTCGATTTCGATGAAATCATGAAAGGGGCAGACTGGTTCCACTGGAGCGGCATCACTCCAGCCATAAGCGACAAGGCTGCTGAACTAACCCGCCTTGCTTGCGAAGCAGCTAAGCGCAACGGTGTCACAGTTTCCGTAGATCTCAACTTCAGAAAGAAACTTTGGACAAAAGAAAAAGCCCAGTCCATCATGCGTCCGCTGATGAAATACGTGGATGTATGCATAGGCAATGAAGAAGACGCCGAACTATGCCTCGGATTCAAGCCGGATGCCGACGTAGAAGCAGGCGAGACTTCAGCTGAGGGATATAAAGGGATCTTCAAGGCCATGGCAGAAGAATTCGGATTCAAATATGTAGTGTCTACTCTCCGCGAGTCCTATTCCGCAAGCCACAATGGATGGAAGGCCATGATCTACAACGGCAAGGAATTCTACGAGTCTAAGCGCTACGACATCAATCCGATCGTGGACCGCGTAGGTGGCGGCGATTCTTTCTCGGGCGGTCTCATATATGGACTTCTCAACAAGGAGACACAAGGCGAAGCACTCGAATTCGCAGTGGCAGCCTCAGCCCTCAAGCAGACCATCAACGGCGACTTCAATCTCGTGACAATCGCAGAAGTAGAAGCTCTTGCAGGCGGCAGTGCCAACGGCCGAGTACAGCGCTAATGAACCCCTACAACTGAAACCTATAACAACAAATGGCAAAATTCGATAAACTTCAGGTCCTTGCCAAGATGGCAGAGGCACCTATGGTACCGGTCTTCTACCATAAAGATCCGGAAGTGGCAAAAGCCGTAGTGAAGGCTTGCTATGACGGAGGAGTCCGCGCATTTGAATTCACAAACCGTGGAGACTTCGCTCATGAAGTGTTTGCAGAAGTAATAAAGTTTGCAGCAAAGGAATGCCCGGAGCTTGCACTTGGCGTGGGCTCTATCGTTGAGCCGTCAGCCGCTTCCCTTTATATCCAACAGGGAGCTTGCTTCGTAGTAGGCCCACTTTTCAATCCCGAAGTGGCAAAGGTCTGCAACCGCCGTCTTGTGCCTTACACTCCGGGATGCGGAACTGTTTCTGAGATAGGATTCGCCCAGGAACTTGGATGCGACCTCTGCAAGGTATTCCCTGGAGATGTGCTCGGTCCAAAATTTGTCAAAGGTCTTTTAGCTCCGATGCCATGGTCAAAGATTATGGTGACCGGAGGCGTAGAACCAACAGAAGAAAATCTCAAAGGTTGGTTTGCAGCCGGAGTATATTGTGTAGGCATGGGCTCCAAACTCTTCCCGAAAGACAAGGTAGCTGCCGGCGACTGGAAGTATGTGACCGACAAGTGCCACGAAGCCCTTGACACCATCGCGAAACTTAAAGCCTAACGACAAACGATCAACTATTAATTATAATTATTTAAGGCGGAATCCAATTGGATTCCGCCTTTGATTTTTCAGATTATTGGCTGATGCGGATATCATTATCCTGCATCATTCAGGGTAGTATTCATAGACTCCGGAACAAAATGTTATTTAAGATTCAACTTCTGCATAAGGTGTCGTACCGAACCTTCGAGCTGAGCGTCGCGCCCGGCTTCGACATCGGCAGGTGCATTATAGATGATTACATCCGGATTAAGCTGAGTGTTTTCAAGCGGTTTGCCGTCGACTGAGAGATTGGTCACCTGAGGGATTCCGAAGACAAGGCTTGGATCAATCTGAGTCTCCCACCACACAGCTGTCATAGTGCCGGGGATCGGAGCGCCCACTACATCACCTATGCCGAGAGTCTGGAATACATAAGGAGTTCCTGATGCGTCGCTATAGTTGCATTCGTTGACGAGCATAGCTGATGGTTTAGTCCACTGCGCCCATGGCTCGCTGCCGATATATTGCCCTCTGGGCGAATATTGAGCATATTCCTTTCCATTAAGAAGGATAGCAAGGTCATTATGGAGCCAGCCGCCACCGTTATAGCGAGTGTCGACTACCACCGCATCACAGTTACGGTATTTACCAAGCAGGCGTTCATAGGCATTCTGATAGCTTGCCGTGTTCATTCCCTCGACATGGATATACCCGATTTTGCCGTTGGAAATGCTGTCAACAACTTTTTCATTGTGCTCCACCCAACGATCATAGCTCAGGCTTGAGAGCGTCCCCATCGATACCGGCCGAACAGTCACGTCACGGGTCTTTCCAGAGGTATTCTTTACTGACAGACGAACTTTCTTCCCTGCTTTGCCATCAAGCATATAATTAATATCTTGATGCGGGGCTATATTCTCACCATCAATAGCGAGAATGATGTCACCGGGCTGAAGGTCTGCAGCTTTTGTAGAAAGAGGACCACGTGCTATTATTTCAGCTATCTTAAGCCCTTCTCCATCATATTCTTCATCAAAATAAGCACCCAATGAAGCTGTAGAAAGCGATGCACCGTTGCCGTAAGCACGTCCGCCTGTATGCGAAGCGTTAAGTTCACCGAGTATCTCGCTAAGCATTTCTGCAAAGTCACGGTTGTTGGATATATAAGGAAGGAATTTACGATAATGATCGCCATAATAAGCCCAGTCTACCCCATGGAGGTTTTCGTCATAGAATTTGTCGTTGACCTGACGAAGCATATGGTCGTAGATATATTCACGCTCCTTAGATGGATTTCGGTCATAGAGGGCTTCATATTCCACATCTTCTATTTTGTCGTTGGAAAGGCTCATCTTCTTTATTCCACCGTTACCCCATAGGAAGAGGTTCTCCCCTTTGGCATCGGGATCCATAGCATAGATGCCTGATGTGATCACCGATACGTCACCCTTTTTAAGGTCACGACAATAAAGATTGCGTTTTCCTTCTGTGCTGGAGGCGGTGTAGTAGAGTTTGTCACCTTTCGGAGTGAGGAAATAGTCACCTATTAGGGCAGAGTTTCCGGTAAGGCGTTTAGTGCGATAGCGACGGTTGGCAAGATCTGGAATAAACTTAGGAGTTTCATCCTTCTTCACATTCTTTTTGTCTTTCTTATCCTTCTTGTCTTTTTTGTCCTTTTTGTCTTTCTGGTCTTTGTCGTCGCCGTCTTCTTTGTCTTTGCTGTTTTTATCTTTCAGGTCAGCTTCCTCCTCAGTCATATTGAAATCATCCCAAGCCTCACCGTCGAGCACCATCAGGATGATATCGCTCTGGTTGCCCCAGCTTCCGGTATTCTTCATTCCATATTTGCCGGATTCATAGGTTATGCCTTTTCCGCCAAGCACCCACTTGGGATTGCCATCGCTGAAGCCACTCTCGGTAAGGTCGACCACTTCACTTCCGTCGGCTTTAATAAGGGCTATGTCAGTATTGTTCCAACCACCTACACCAATATAGTTCATGATAAGCCATTGGCTATCAGGACTCCAAGCAAACTGCTGGTCACCGTCGGAATAAGAATAGTTATATTTGCCGTCGAGCGCCGTAGTGACTTTCTTGGTGTCAAGATCGATGACTTTAAGTGTGGAGCGGTTTTCAAGGAAAGCCACTTTCTTGCCATCAGGGCTGATGACCGGCTGCATGGCACTGGTCTCGCACTTATAGAGAGGCTCCTCCACTACTTCTGTAGCATATGCAAACTGCTCTTCATTAGGATTCTTTATCTTGGCCGTGAAGAGTTGCCAATATCCGTCGCGGTCGCTGTCATAGACCATTGTCTTGCCGTCAGGAGATATGCTGACGGTTCGTTCTTGGTCGGGAGTGTCAGTAATACGCTTTGTGGTCTTATATTTTGCATCTGTCACGTATACATCGCCCCTTATCACAATAGCCAGTTCGTTGCCTTTCGGAGCGGGGAAGAAAGAGGATGCTCCACTTGACACATATCGCTTCACAAGGTCGGAGTCATAGTCGTCAGCCACGATTTCTACCTCGACTTTCTTAGGTTGTCCTCCATCTGTCAATGTATATAGCTCGCCATCCCAACTGAATGCCATCACTCCTCCGTCAGATACCGAAAGGTTTCTTACAGGATGCTTTTCAAAAGAGGTAAGTTTTCTTTTCAAACCATTGATATCTGCGGCATATACATTGAGTGTACCATCCTCTTCGGAGAGAAAAAAGAATGAATCATTTTGCGGTGCCCACACTGCATTGCGGTCGTGGCCGTTGAAAGTGGTCAGTTGGCGGAAGTTGCCGTTGTCATAGAGCCACAGGTCATTTGTTCCGGAACTGCGTTCGTGCTTACGGAATGGATCTTCGTAGCCTTTCTTGTCTGTGAAAATTATCTTTCCATCCTTGCCTGCTGAAGAGAAGAGCATAGGCATAGACAGGAACATCGTCGGACGTGTTCCGGGACGGTTTATATTCAGGGAGTAAGTCTGCGGGAGAATAGGAGCCTGCGCAGAGTTGCGGGCAGGCATTTCGTTGGCAGAGAAAAGTAGTATGGAGTCATTGAGGAAAGCGAGGGGCATTTCAGCTATGCTTGAGGTTGTCAGACGCTTTACCTTGCCACCGTTTGCATTCATAATGAAGATATCGTCGCTACCTTCGCGGTCACTACGGAAAGCAATGCGTTTTCCATCCAAGGTCCAGACAGGTTTGGAATCAAAGGCATTATCAGATGTAAGCTGACGGGCCTGTCCGCCGACAGTCGGCACTGTAAAGATATCACCTTTATAGGTAAATGCAATGCTGTTGCCATCAGGAGATATGGCAACGTCTCTAAGCCAAAGCGGAGCATCTGCCATCGCGATGGCAGATGCCATAGTCAGCAGGGTTAAGCAGATTGTTTTTTTCATAAATATGATGTTATTTTGAATATTCGCAGAATATAATCGCAAATTTACTAAAAATGACCGATATGTTAAAATCTAATAGGGTAATATTTGCAAGAATGAAAAAAACTTATTAATTTGGCGCAATAATTATTATTAAAAATAAATGTAACACACTCATGAAACAAATATCAATGACCATTGGAGCTATCTGCGCCCTCGGATTATGCGCTAATGTATCTTCTGCCGCAGATAAAATGCCTAAAGAGATCGGCAACCTTCAGAAAGGCGAATATATGCTTTATTGCCATATGAACGATGCCGGCCCAGCCTGGACCGCATACGCTTTAAGCAAGGATGGGATTGAGTATCACGACCTGTTGGAAGGAGATTCCATTTTCAGCGACCATCTTATGGCTCCCATCGAAGGGCGGACACGCGATGCTTTCATTTGCCGTCGGCAGGATGACAAGGGGTTTCTAATGGTATGCACTGATATGGAAGCTAACGAATCTTCAAGGAAAAGGCTTGGGAAAAAAGAGACATGGGACAATTACGGGATCTGCTTGCTGACAAGCGACGATCTCATAAATTGGAAATCCTCTTCTTTCGACTATAGGAAAGGAAAAGAGATTTTCAGCAATCCTGAGGATGAGGGCGTTTATAAAGACTGGTCTACAATCAACCGCGTGTGGGCACCTCAGATAATGTGGGATGCTTCATATGAATGGCCCGACGGAAAAAAAGGGGGCTATATGATATATTATTCAATGTGGAACCGTGACGAGGAACCATACGACCGTATGTATTATTCATATGCAGATGAGTCATTCACGACCTTGACTCAACCTAAATTGCTGTTTGATTGGGGCTATGCAACTATAGATGCGGATATCAACTGGGTGCCGGCAGATGGTCTTTGGCACATGATGATCAAGAAAGAGGGAGGAAAACCGGGATTGTTTACTGCTACCAGTCCTTCACTCACCGGCCCATGGGGAGAGCCAGTGGATGATGATTATATCGATTTTGAAGGGAATAAGAAATGTGAAGGAGTGTCTGCATTCCAGCTTCCAGGAGAAGCCACCTGGCACATCGGATATATAGAATATTCTTCCAAACCTCGCAACTACCGAATTTGCGAAGCCGACGAGAATATGCGGAATTTCAAGAATCCACAAAATATCAAAGGAGTGAAACGACCCCAACACGGATCATTCATGCGTATAACAGAAGAAGAATACGACCGTCTTCAATCCTGGAGCGACAACAAGAAATAAATTTGACAGAGAGAACGCTTGAAACCCACCTCGCTTTTCGTATTGGTGAAGGTGAATATTTCGAAGCGATGAGAGCCTACCATCGTGAGTTAGGAATCATATGTTTCGAGAACCACGATATGGGCATCTACTTCATTGAAGATCCCGACGGCTACTGGATAGAAATTCTCCCAGCAAAGTAAACGAAAATAATAAATATTGATATCCGACATTTTTTTGAAAGACCATAAGATTAGGATCGATTCCATTAGCAGGATTCGACCCTTTTTTGTTATGAGTAGACCGGATATACGTCTTGTGTCATTTTTGCAACGCTGGGGCTTGATTTGTTATGCAAGGGCTTTTTTCATTTCACCGGGGGTGATTACGCCCTGTAATACGGTAGTCTTGTCGAACAACATATATGGGATAAGGTCAAAATCTTTGCGCTGATCGACTTCCTCTTCTTCCGCTTTCACCTGAGCGGCATACTCGTCGCTTTCAAGGACTGCCTTGACCGCTGCGGAATCCAAACCGCATTTCTCCGCTATTGACATAAGGACATTATGGTCTGACAGCCTGAGGTTTTCCGTAAAGTTGGCGTGGAAAAGCGCAAAATTGAATTTGATCGCCGTGGCTTGCGATGATGTTGCCTGTACATATTCCATCAATCTATGGGCATCAAACGTGCTGCACACCTGAGTAGTAGCAAGATGGTAGTCGAGCCCTACACGCGCAGCCTTCTTTGTAATCTTTTCCATAAGATGCTGAGTCTGCTCTGCAGTGTAAGCATGACCATCCATAAAATGTTGAGTCATAGTCTCCACTGGAATCACAGGTGCGTTCGGATCAAGCTGATACGACAGAAATTGAATCTTTACCTTGTCAGAAAGACCAAGTTTTTCTATTATGTCCATCAACTGTTTTTCACCCATATATGAGTAAGGACAAGCATAGTCTGCCCATATTTTTATATTCATAATCCCGATTAAATAATATATGTTATAAACTCGTGAATGTCATAATTATAACAATCTCAGTAATTGAATGTTCGGATCCACTCTACGTCCGGCCATAACAAAACATCTTGCCAATATCTATAAATCCGGTGAATTGGAGGAGAATAGCACATGTTCCATTTTGGAACATATGGGTAACGATGGCACCCAACGCTATACCACAAAGTATTATAACCTTGATGCTATATTATCGGTGGGATATAGGGTAAACAGCAGAAATGCAACCTTATTCCGCCAGTGGGCTGATAAGGTTTTAAAGGAATATCTACTGAGAGGTTACAACTCCTTCCATAAGTAGTTTTGTATTCCAACTCATTTGTATAATTTTATATACATGCCAGTCATTATCGCGAGCCAATTTCTCTACAACAGGAATATTTTAATGGCTCTTAAAATATTTTTGGGTGTCATGTGTCTTAAGAGTTAGAGAGCTCTTAGAAACGTAAAACTTAATAACTTTTAAAGATGAAAAGAACTTTTA
>JAIDUH010000161.1 GCA_029060285.1 Muribaculaceae bacterium
TACAAAAAAACGGCAACAATTATAAAAATTGTTGCCGTTGATGTTATCAATATATTGATAATCAATATATATACGCTTGCATCTCTTCCGGTTTGAAATTGGATATGAAGTCAGCATGCTTAGTGCATTCTGCTTGTCCGTACTTCACGTATACTTCAAGCGACTTGTCAAACGCCTCATTGCGTTCAGCCTCATCAAGAAGCAAGCAACCCATTACAGTGTGTCCTGCCATTTCTACAAGTCTGCGTGCCATAAAGTCTGTATAGGACTGTTCTTTGACTGCAAGCACGCTTGCCACAGCTGCTTCATACTGTTCAGCCATTTCATCAAGAAGTTTCTTTGCGCCGGCATGTTTTTCAGAAACTTCAGTATTTAAGGATTCCTTGATGAAATTGAGATATGTTCCTGTTGTGACGTGGCGGATTGCAGCAACCACTTGAAGTTGTGTTGTGCCTTCATAGATGCTTGTAATACGTGCGTCACGATACAGGCGTTCACACTTGTAGTCTTTCATGAAGCCACTGCCACCGTGTATTTGAATGCAGTCGTAAGTATTTTGGTTGCAGAATTCAGACCCCATACCCTTAGCAAGAGGAGTGAAGGCATCCGCAAGCTTGCTATAAGCTTTTGCCTCAAGTTTTTCTTCTTTGGTAAGAGGACGCTCTTTTGCAATATCATCATAGATTTTGTAGATATCGACAAAGCGTGCACAAGCATAAAGAAGTGCGCGGCTTGCGTCAAGCTTAGCCTTCATTACACTAAGGATCTCTGCTACAGCCGGGAATTCGATGATGGCTTTACCAAATTGCTTACGGTCTTTTGCATATTCAAGCGCCTCGCGGTATGCGGCTTCAGAGATGCCCACACTTTGTGCCGCAATTCCAAGACGCGCACCGTTCATAAGGGCCATGACGTATTTGATAAGACCGAGTTTGCGGCTGCCACAAAGCTCAGCAGGAGCGTCTTTATAGACAAGTTCACATGTTGGGCTTCCTTTGATGCCCATCTTGTTTTCGATGCGACGAACATTAACTCCGCCGTTTCTTTTGTCATATATGAACATCGAAAGACCGCGACCATCTTTTGTGCCTTCTTCCGAACGGGCAAGCACAAGGTGAATGTCTGAGTCACCATTAGTGATAAAACGCTTCACACCATTAAGAACCCAGCTTCCGTCTTCTTTCTGAGTTGCCCTGAGCATCACGCTCTGAAGGTCGGAGCCTGCATCAGGTTCTGTGAGGTCCATACTCATTGTCTCTCCCTCACATACTCTTTTGATATAACGTTGCTTCTGGTCGTCATCCGCAAATTCATAAATGGTTTCAGCGCAGTCCTGAAGTCCCCAGAGGTTTTCAAAACCTGCATCAGCGCGGCTTACTATATCAGCGGCCATGATATAGGGAGTGATCGGGAAGTTGAGACCACCAAGCCTACGAGGCATCGACATTCCCATAAGCCCTGCCTTGCGGCAAGCCTCAAGATTTTTCTTAGTGCCTTCAGCATAGATCACACGGTTGTTCTCTACGCGTGGACCAGTGTGGTCCACTTCCTCAGCATTTTCTGCAATTACGTCACCACAAATCTCACCAACTACTTCGAGCACCTTGTCATAAGAGTCCATGGCATCCTCAAAGTCGAGGGGTGCATAGTCATATTTTTCCGCATCTGCGAAGTTTCTTTCCTTGAGTTCCACGATCTTCTTCATCAATGGATGTTGAAGATGGGATTTAAGATTCGGATTGTCTGTATAAAAATTAGCCATGGCTTATTTCGAATTCTTTTTGTAATACTTGATTAGTTTTGGCACAACGTCTTCCATTTTGCCTGTGATCACGATGTCTGCAATCGTATTGATAGGTGCATCAGGATCTGAGTTGATGGAGATGATGAGGCTTGAATCCTGCATTCCGGCGATATGCTGGATTTGACCTGATATGCCACATGCAATATAAAGTTTCGGACGAACTGTGACACCTGTCTGACCAATCTGACGGTCATGATCTACCCATCCGGCGTCTACCGCAGCACGGCTTGCTCCAACTTCTGCTCCAAGCACATCAGCAAGTTGCTGAAGAAGATCAAAGTTTTCCTTTGAGCCAACGCCGTAGCCACCGGCTACGATGATTGGGCTTCCTTTGAGATTGACTTTTGATTTTTCTACGTGACGGTCAATGATGTCTACTACAAAGTCAGCATTGTCTGTATATTTGTTGACATCAAGATCTATGACTTTTCCTGTATAATTGGAATCGCGTACTTCTTTCTTCATCACGCCTTCACGCACTGTAGCCATCTGTGGGCGGCAATCAGGATTGACGATTGTAGCTACAATGTTGCCACCGAATGCCGGACGTATCTGATACAGAAGGTCCTTGTATTCCTTGCCTGTCTTGGCATCTGTATAATCTCCGATTTCAAGAGATGTACAGTCAGCCGTCAGGCCGCTGTGGAGTGCACTCGACACTCGCGGACCAAGATCACGACCGATCGATGTCGCACCCATGAAAGCGATGCGTGGTTGAATCTCCTTGAAAAGATTAATAAGAATTGAGCTATGAGGAAGGGATGTATAAGGATAGAGACGCTTGTCTTGAACTTTATAAAGTGTGTCTACTCCAAAGGGCATCACCTGCTTTTCAATATCCTTAAGATTGTCACCTGCCACTACAGCCTCGAGCTTAATGCCAAGCTTATCGGCCAACTGGCGACCTTTGGTGAGGAGCTCAAGGCTCACATCAGCGACTTTGCCGTCTTCGTATTCGAGATATACGATAAGATTGTTTTTGTCTGCCATAATATTTTTAGTTTAGCCGATTGTATGGTTAGCGAATAATTCCTTGATGAGATCCTCGATGGCTTCGTCAGTATTTTCAATCTTCCTGGCTTCCTTTGCAGTGAAGACTACGTTTTCTATACTCTTCACTTTAGTCGGGCTTCCGGCAAGACCACACTGTGCGAGATCCGCATCCACAAATGCAGCATTCCATTCTCCAATGTTAAGGTATGGACGCTTCTCTATAAGCTCTTTCTTCTTCTCATCGTTTGCTGCTTCCGAAGGAACTGCAGCATATTTATATTTCTGAAGGCATTTTGCGTTTCTTGGACGACATGGGGCGGCACTGCCATTAACGGTCACCACTAATGGAAGAGGCGCCTTCACTGTTTCAACGCCGGATTCAATACGACGCTTTACAGTCACTTTGCCATTATCTGCATCTACAATTTCTTCAGCATATGTCACTGTAGGAAGTCCAAGCTTTTCAGCTACCTGAGGACCAACCTGAGCAGTGTCACCGTCAATAGCCTGGCGTCCACCGATGATCAGATCATAATTGCCAAGTTTCTTGATGGCAGCACTAAGTGCATAAGAAGTAGCCAAAGTGTCAGAGCCTGCGAAAGCACGGTCAGAAAGCACTACTCCATTGTCAGCACCGCGATAGAGTCCCTCTCGGATGATTTCTGCTGCACGTGCCGGACCCATAGTAAGTATGGTGACTTTTGAGCCGGGATACATGTCCTTGAGGCGTAACGCCTGCTCAAGGGCGTTGAGATCTTCGGGATTAAAGATTGCGGGAAGAGCTGCACGATTGACTGTGCCGTCCTCTTTCATCGCATCTTTGCCGACGTTTCTCGTATCAGGTACCTGCTTAGCAAGCACAATGATATTTAAACTCATAATTTTGCAATATTATGTTTATAAATAATGATCAATTACTTCTAAAGTATCCGCCACCATCCAATTTATATTTCCGTCTAGTGATTTTTAAGGCATAAGGACCCAAATGCACACAATTCGGATTTGAGTGCAAAATTAATAAAAATTATTGAATTATCATTATGAAATCTTTAAGAAATGAGATATTTATTGTTAAATTCAACCATTTTCTATAAAAGTTTGTTACTATTTTAAATCTTTTAACATTTAAACTATGGCAAACGCATTCTTTATTGCAAGGAAGACAATAAAAAATCATACCAATGGAGGCACAGTACTTATGGTAGCCACCGCTCTTGCACTCTTGGTAGTTAATCTTCCTTTTCTTCATGACTTCTATAACAGTCTTTGGACACATACTATTGCTTTACGCGTAGGCTCTTTTAATCTTTTCAGTCATCATGGTCATCCAATGTCAATAATGGATTTTATCAATGATGGTCTAATGGCTGTTTTCTTCTTTTCTGTAGGACTGGAGATTAAACGTGAGGTTCTGGAAGGTGAATTGTCTTCTTTTCGTCAGGCTCTTCTTCCCATAGTTGCAGCTGTAGGTGGTATGATTGTTCCGGTTGCCATTTTTTCCCTTTTAGGACATGGCACCGACTACAGTGCGGGTGCTGCAATTCCGATGGCTACTGATATTGCCTTTTCGCTCGGTGTGCTTGCTATGCTTGGTAAAAGAGTTCCAATAGGTCTAAAGATTTTCTTGACCACCCTTGCTGTCGTTGATGATATTGGTGGTATTCTTGTGATTGCCATATTCTATTCCGGACATATTGACTACGTGTCTCTTCTTTGGGCCGCCGGATTGCTTGCTGTCCTTATAGTTGGTGGTATCTTCGGTGTTCATTACAAGACATTCTATGTCACTATAGGAATATTCGTATGGTTTCTCTTCCTGCAATCCGGAGTACATCCAACGATAGCCGGTGTCCTTGTTGCATTTTGCGTACCGGCGAAACCGGTATATGCTCCAAAGAAGTATATCAAGACTATACGTAATTCAATAAGTCATTTCTCGAAAGAAGATGAGGAGAAACTTGATAGCCGAGGTATTCTGACTAAGGAACAGACCAACTGGCTAAAGGAGATAGAGTCTGCATCAGATAAGGTGATCTCCCCTCTTCAAGACCTGGAAGACTCTCTTCATCCTATTGTAAACTTCATAGTCGTTCCTCTTTTTGCATTCGCTAATGCTGGGATTTGGCTTGGAGACGTTAACGTGACAGATATCTTCTCGGGAGTTTCAATAGCAATCATTGCAGGTCTTGTGCTCGGAAAGTTCATTGGAATCTTCGCCTTCAGCTGGGTTTGCATTAAAGCCAAATTAGCTCCTATGCCAGAAGGAAGTACTTGGGCTCAGATAGCTGCAGTATCGGTACTTGGAGGAATAGGATTCACAGTTTCATTATTCATTGCCAACTTGACTTTCGGAGAAGACGTTTATCTGTCTCAAATATTAAACAATGCAAAGCTGGGAATCCTTATTGGTTCATTCCTTGCAGGTTTCCTTGGATGGTTCTTCCTGAATTTGACTCTACCTAAGTCTCTCAAAAACCAAGAATCTGAATCAATAGATTGATATAAATATTTTATTTTCAAATAAAATCATTAGGACGTACTTTAGTGCGTCCTTTTTATTAATATCGACCGTCCCAACTTTTTAACATATTCTATAGACTGACTATCTGCCCTTCCATTCCAACTTTTCGAAGTCGTTCTAAAGCAACTTCATATCCGGCTGCTACTTTATCCGGATAATGTGCGTCAGTGCTCAACACGAGATTGGCTTCATACTTCTTCAGCAAAGGCCACCATCTTTCAGCTGGAAAAAATCTATTCCCGGTATCGAATTTCTTAGTGTTTATCTCAATGATCATTTTCTTTTCCACAGCTTTTGCAATCACTTTCTCAACTAATTCAGCATACCAAGGCTGCTCTTCCAATTCTGCCCATGCATAGCTGCCGTTGTCTCCTATCTTGTCCAGATGGCCGATTATGTCGAAGCCTCCATGTTCAAGCATCTCCAGTTCCATTGCGAAATATTTCTCCACTACGTAACGTAGATCACCATCATATTCGGTTTCAAGATACCTTAGGAATCTTTCAGCAGGACCGTCCACATCTACCGGTTTGCCATCCTTATTACAAACAAAATGTACAGATCCTATTCGATAATTGAGAGGAAGAGATTGGAAATAGTCGTTATGAGGACCGAAATCATTAGAAATGTAGTCGATCTCCATACCGGAGAGGATTGTCATTTTGCCTTCATACTCTTTCTTTAGCCTTGATGATTCTTCAAGATAAGCATCCATATCTTCAGCCTTCATATTGGCTCCGGAGGGGCAACAAATTGGGCTATGAGGAGAAATTCCCCATACTTTAAATCCAGCTTTATATGCTGCGGATGCAATTTCAGACATGCTTGCCCTGGCATCACAAAACTCTGAATGGCTATGATAATTCTCCATAGAAGCGTATTTTGTTCAGAAGATAAATTATTGGTTGTTGATTTCAGATGAAATTATCGTGTTTCGCATTTTCTTTAACCTGTCTGATTGCCATTCTATTTGCTTTTCTATATCAAGAATCTGATTTCTCAATGCAGAGGCTGAGCTTTTCTTTTTATCAGTTTTGTGAAATTGTTTTCTTAACGCAGAAAGCTTCTTTTCAAGCGCTTGATGCTCATCAAGCGCTTGGAGATATTGTTGTAGGCTACGTTTGGCAGCTGATGATTTGAAATCTGACATGTTCTTAGCAACTCTCCCGCCTGGCATCGGGAATATGAATTCAGCAGATGATGCTTTTTCATACTTTTTATAGCGTAAGTCGATGTCCTTTAACATGCGGACATAATCAGTCGAAGGATCCTGAGTTACACTTATATCATCTATTCTTGCAAGAGAAATGATATCATCTTCTTCATCAAGAACATAATTTTTACGTACCTCATTCGTCTTAAAAATATAGATTGACACTTGCCCATCCAGACAATTTCTGTCGGTAACCCACCATCCGATGCCGTTATCTTCATCGATTGCCATCATAAATTCATTATATGGAGAATTGAAGGGATATCCCAATCCTATTGGTTGGCGGAACTCTCCGCTGACAGGATCCTTCGTAGCTACAAAAAGATCATAACCTCCCATACTTTCTTCTCCGTCTCCTGAGAAATAAAGGGTCAAGCCATCTGTCAAAAGAAATGGATTTCTTGCATTGCCATTTTCTCTGATAACATCGCCTACGTTGACCGGATTTTCCCAAGATCCGTCCATGAGCTTCTCACTTTGCATAATCACTTCTTTATGGTCCGCGTCATTTTCGGACCACATCATTATGTCTCCGGCTTCTGAAGAATATGCAAAATCTGACAGATTATGTCTGTTTTTCAGTAAAGAAACATCAGGATTTAATATTTTACCGCTTGTAGCCGGAAGTTTTATGTATTTAATATAATCAGAAGTTGGAACATCTATCCTGTCGATAATCTCAATTTTCTGTACATTGTCAAGTGAATTTTCTGCAATTTCCAATTGACGCAGATATTGATCCAAAAGCTCTTTTCCAGAAGCATTTGGAGATTTCTTTAGATTATTTGAATATTTTTCGTATTTCTCTGAAGCGAGCTCAAAATCATAGTTCATGAAAGCTTCACGACCTTCACTAAGCAAATCAGCTTTTACTGCAGACGTACCGCAAAGGAATGCGCATGCACCCCAAATATATCTTCCTAATTTAAATGTAGCTTTAGCCATATGTTATCATAAGTGCAAATATACTCTATACATATAACAAAAAACTC
>JAIDUH010000162.1 GCA_029060285.1 Muribaculaceae bacterium
ATGGCTTGAAGAGTATTCAGTCGGAGAATTATGGGAAAAGAACATTATAGGAGGGAGGCCATGAGTAAGAGATTATATAGAATCATTTGAGAATCCGGAAGACATAAATAGTTCTCCGGAAGGTGCTCCTTCTAAAAGAATTTTGAGAATCATACCTGATTATGATAAGGTTATGTATGGGAATATAATTGCGTTGGAAATAGGATTAAGGACCATACTTGAAAAATGTCCTCGTTTCAATAATTGGGTAAATACATTGATTAATATATGTACTGATAGAACGTAAATTATATTTTACTTTTAAAAAAAGACCGATGCTGGAAGGCGATCGGTCTCTTTATTTGTTGTTAATATAGTTTATTTGAGGCGTCCTGTGGCGTTGAGGTACTGGGCTTCAGACACCTTGAACGCTCCGTATGCGGCCACGAAGTCATCCTGGGCCTGATGATGCAGGGTCTGGGCATCGAGCACGTCAGTTATAGTGTTCATCCCTGCATCATAGTATGCCTGGCATAGGCGCAGGTTTTCCTTGCTCTGTCCTATTGCCTCGGATGCTATCTCCATCTTGCGGTATGCCGCGGTCAGGTTGTCCCACTTGTCGGCCATCTCGATCTCAAGTTTCTGGCTGAGATTTTCAAGCTCCTGCCGGGCATTCTCAAGTTCGAGAGACTTACGTTTGATAGCGTGTGACCCTCCCCACCAATCGGAAATAGGCACTGATACCGAAACAATGACTCCTCCAAAATTATGATTCTGTTCAAACACATCGTGATAGAACCATCCTGCGCCAACTCCAACCTGTGGAAGATGACTGCCGGTCTCCATCTTCTTCTCCAGTTGCTTCGCCTCGACATTTTTCTCAAGCAGTCGATGGTCAGCGGTCTGGACGAGGGCATCAGATGTCTTGATATATAGATCCGATGGATACGAAGGAAGCTCGAATGGCACGTTTTCTTCTATATCAGCCTTGGCATCCGCGCCAAGTCCCATTTCCTGAGCCAACAACCTTTTCATAAGCTCGATTCCGTTGTCGAGATCAACAAGATCTGCCCGGTAACCGTTTCGCTTCAAATCTACTTTTAGAAGATCATTGCGAGTCACGATTCCCGCATCTACAGCAGCTTTTACCTGGCGTGTAAGGGAATCGAGTGTCGTGATAGCACTCTCTACCGTATGCTTCTCAGCCTTAAGAGTCGCTAACTGCCAGTATAAAGCTTCGGTCTGGAGCTGAACGAGATCGGCGCTCTGTTCCTTACGGATACGTGCAGCTTCTTCCCCCACTTTGGCAAGCTTGTTTCCGTTTACGATCTGTCCTCCGGCAAATATCGGTTGCAAAGCCCAAATCCCCGCTGCTTTCCCTTTGTGGATTATGCCGAGGGTAAACATATCGAGCACATTGTATTGTATTACGTCGTTGTGTGTCGTGAATGCGGATGCGCCAGCCGAAACCTCCGGGAAATACTTGGTGAAGGCTTCCTTGCGCGTCTCAATAGCTGCGCGAAGGTTGTTGTCTGCAATATGTATGTCTGCATTGTTGGCGAGGGCAAGTGTCTTGCATTGCTGCAGAGTATATACGGAGTCAGCCGTAGTCTGGGCTGTCACTGTGAGACCTGCTGAAAACAGTCCCAGTGCCGCCGCTATTAAATATTTATGTGGTTTCATAGTTGAATTTTTTACTTAAGAATCAGAGAAGATGTGTCTCGAGAGGTTCCGGCAACGGTTGGTCAGCACCTTTGCTGCGCGATTTCATCATGCTGTATGCCACCGGTATCACTGTAAGGATAAATATCATTGTGATCGGTGTTCCCCAGAAAATCACAACTCCCATAGGTTTCCAGAGGGCACTGCTGCCTGTCACCATCGGAAGCACACCCATCGTTGCGGCTGCCGATGTAAGGAAAATGGGTCTCATCCTGCGCTTGGAGGCGTTGAGCACTGCGTCATGTACTGTCTGTCCCTGGTTCCTGAGTTCCTCGGCATAATCAAGCAGCACGATTGCGTTTCTCACGAGAATACCCATAAGAGATACTATGCCGAGCACACAGGTGAGCGAAAGGGCGGTATCCTGAATCAAGAGTCCGATAGCGGCACCCGGAATGCAGAGCAGGAGTGAGAATAGAAGGAGCGCTGAAGTGTCGGCTTGCGCATAATGAAACAAGAGGATGAAGAAGATGATTGCAACAGCCATTGCCAATCCGGAGAGGATTTCCGGCAGCGTATCCATAGTGTTTTCCCATTCTCCGCCTCTTTCAATTGTGATTCCAGCTGGAAGGTCAAGGCGTTTAAGGCTGTCCATAAGCACCTCCGTGCGGTCGATGACATTGATATTGCGCTGCACTTCTGCCATGACTGATACCGTAGGGATGCCGTTATAGTGTGTGATCATCCCCGGATGCCATTCCGGAACTACGTTAGAGACCTGATCCAAAGGAACTGTGCCGAGTCCGATCACCGGCATAGGTTCACGCTCAAGTTCGCTCACGTCGCTGCGGTTTGAGGTTCCGGTTTTCAGTTTCACCGGAATACCATAGTTCCCTTCCCACACAGTCGCTACCGGAAGTCCGCTGGAATATCGGAGCGCAAGCGTGCTTTCCATAAGGGTGGAGTTGAGGCCGAGGCGTTCTGCCTTTGTATTGTCAGGCACTACGAGAGCCGACGCAAGAGGGTTTCCGAGAGATGTCCGAACATTCCTGAGTCCGGGTACACGTCTTGCTATAGCAGCCACAGAATCTGCTACAGCATGAAGACTTGCTTCATCAGATCCTTTTATCTTTATCTGGATAGGGTAGGAGGCTGTAGAATAGCTGAGTTGCTTGAAGCGGACAAAGGCATCAGGGAAATAGCTTTCATATTTCTCAGTATATTCATTGAGCACGTCGATCGTGGCTGCATTGCTTTTTGTGTTGACGATAAACTGCGCGAAATCCGGACCTCCTACCTGAGGCGCGTATGTAGCCTGGAATCTTGGCGAAGAACATCCGTGGAAAGAGGCAATAGATACGACACGCGGATCTTTCGAGAGTATACGTTCAAGTGAATCAGCTACCATAGTGGTGCGCTCAACTGAAGTGCCTTGTGGTAAGAATATCTCAACGGCAAACTGGTTACGCTCCGCTATCGGCATAAGCTGAAGTGGACGGGATACGAAGAGAAGCGATCCTCCCACAATGCAGAGCACTCCGAGGGCGAGCGTGGTCTTCGGCCATGCGAAACACCAGTCGATCACCTTATTATAGCCGTTTTGCATCGACACAAAGAAACTGAATTTCTTTTTTCCGGAAGCTATAGCCTCCTGCTGGAGCTTATAGATAGGCTTCTTTATTAGCTTGTACTGAAGAAATGGCACCAGGAGTTCTGCCAGAATCAGCGATACAAAAAGAATTATTGTCATTCCCCATGGGAAATCAGTCAGGAAGTCGCGAAACATTCCCTTTACCGTAATGAGGAACGGAAAGAATGTCACAGAGATGGCGAG
>JAIDUH010000163.1 GCA_029060285.1 Muribaculaceae bacterium
GACAACATCTGTGCTGAGAAGCTCCGAGCCAATATAATACCAAAGTATAAATCCAAGTCTCTCATCCCATATTGTCATACCTAAAGGATAGCTTTCGAGAATAATTAATTCTGTGAAAATCTGCCAGTTCTTGCACTTTGATAAGTTCTGAGCCTAACATTTAAGTTCAAGTTGGCGTTTCAACTAAATTAATACATTCCGCAACCAATCTGAATATATATGCTGAGAAGATCCGAATCTGTCATTTCCCATAGCAAGAGATTGTGGTGCGAACGCAGTGAGTACATCCCATATCCCATGCATCCCATTTCTCTCTTACTGCCAAGGAGCTTTAGCTCTGCCTTTCATTCCCTCCGCAGTGTGCCTTAAGGCGTCCCCATTCCCTTTCATACAGCGCTGAGGCGGAAGCCGAAGGAAAAAATCCCGATTCTCCTCCGCATTTTACGGCGATAAGGGAATCTCCCCCCAAAGATGCCCTATCTTTGCACACGGAAAACCACTCAACAGCGAAAGTTGAGGCCGATTGAGATTATGACTCACGAAGTATGCGGAAGTCAAGGCGAATAAGAGCCCTTGTTTTATCGTTAATCGTTAATAATTAATCGTTTATCGTTAACTTAAGGGAACCCTCCTAAGTAACCGACCCAATTAATAATTAATCATTTATCATTAATCATTAAATAAAGACCCCCGCCGGCTTTACAGCTCACAGTCAATACCGTCCCCATCAAAGAGCCGTTGACAAGCAAGGTATTGGCGATAATTGATCGTTGATAATTCATCGTTCATCGTTTATCGTTAATCGTTGCCCCCGTTTCCTCATGTGTGAACAGAGGCCCAAACGAGCCCGGCATGTGCTGTCCTGGGATTGCCCCACGCCGCTCACCAAGGCGTGAACCGCGGCTTTCCCTGAGTCAGAATAAGGTCTACAAGTCTGCAACAACCCGTCGGCGCATGGGGCATAAGCGCCATCCAATGATATATGGGAGGTGGAGATCTGGTAGGACCGAGGCCCAAACGCGCCCACTCCGATTCCCACCCCCACGAAAAAGGCTATGGAAAGTGAGGCTTCCCAGACTTCTACCGAGTCAAGCAAAGTAGTGAGCACTCTCCGAGTGCGTCATTTACTGTCGCGAAGCCCTCAGAATGTCTCACTCATTCATGCAATGCGAAGCGTAGCGAGCGAGCCTCAGCGTTACTCATTGTTTATTGTTCAATACTCATTGTTTGTAATTAATGTTTATTGCTCAATACTCAATACTTGCAGCTACGCTGCTTCGTTGGAAGTGTGTATCGACCCTGACAGCCGCGGCATGACCGTATCCGTAGCTCTATACACCCCTGGCATCGCGCCCAGGACTCCTCGGAAAACGTAAAACGTACAACGTAAAACGTTTCCCAGGCAATCAGACCGGCAAACTGGTGACACGTCTGATTGCTTTTTTTTATATACTTATCGTTACCTTTCGATTTATAATAAAAAATGACTAATTTTGCATTATGAATACAAACATTATAGAAAAAGACCGATTAATCCTTCCCTCATGGAAACCGGAGGATATTCCATCGTTCGCCAGAATGAAAAGAGTTATTGTTATCGGCTGTCCCGGTGCAGGTAAAAGTACTTTTGCACGCAAACTTGCTGCTAAGACCGGATTGCCGTTGCATTATCTTGACATGATTTGGCATCGGGCCGACCGAACTGTAATAGGACGTGAAGAGTTTGACAGACAGTTAGACAAACTCGTAAATGAAGATGAATGGATTATTGACGGTAATTATGCACGTACACTTCCTATACGACTTACTCGTTGCGATACGGTGATCTTTTTCGATATCCCCTTGGAGGAATGTATTGAAGGTGCTAAATCACGTCTTGGTAAGAATCGTGTCGATATGCCTTGGGTGGACGATGAATTAGATCCCGAATTCTTACAGTGGATTATAGATTTCCCTCGTGATGTTGTTCCTGAAATTGAGCGTCATCTAAAAAACTTCGATAAAACCATAATTCGTTTTCATTCAAGAGAAGAGTCTGATGAGTTCATCGAGACGTTGAAAAGAAAATAGCGGATAACTCCGACTGATATGTCAGTGTTATCCGCCTATGATGTTATTGCTAGGATTATTTCTTGTTTAGAATACCGGGCTTGATGTTTCCATAGCGTTGGAAATCTGCAAACAGTTTATCCATTTGGTCTGCCGTGTGGATCGGGATTCTCTCCTTTGTTGATTTACTTTCGCGTAATTTTTGTTCGATGGTATGAACATAGGTGCTCTCAAATGGTTTCTCAAATACTTTCTTAACAAAACGGGCAATAACTCCATCTTGCAAGCGCAGAAATTTACCAACGTTATAGCCAAGATGCTATAAATCTTCCTTGGTGAGATGATTGCTTCGCAGATTGACCGGCGTGAAAGGCGGAGCCGCATTAACAGTCCATATCTTTGCATTGTGATGAAGTTTGTGCAACTCATCGACTTCCAGATACGGTTGCATCATGTGGGTTATGTAGGCACACAGAAATTCAATCTGAGCAAGACAGAATTTCATATCGTCCTCTTGAAGTTCCATCTCATTGTCAGAAAACCCTTCGCCAACATAAGCATCAGTGCCACACGGCTCTTTCATTTAGCGTCTTTCTTCCAAAAGCACATGATTGTGGTGCGAACGCAGTGAGCACATTCCTCCTCCATGCGAACTCAGAGTGATGTGACCATCGGAAAGATATCATAAATGAAAGAGCCGAGTCAGTGCCATCGGCAAAACGGACATGACACATTCCGATGCAGACTGCATAAAAAGCTAACAAACAGCGTTTTAACGCCATATAATGTACAAATGTTGCGCCCTTAAATTGCTCATTTTCAACGCATTTACCGAAATTTGAGCAAAACAAATGCAATTCACTTGCAATCAGGGCTTTCGTATATCACACTTGTACCAATAGGTTCGTGTTTCCTGTTGACAAATCCGTAAGGATTCGCGAGTGGGCTTGAAGCGCATGTCAGCCGAAGGCTGGTGCGCGGTGCTC
>JAIDUH010000164.1 GCA_029060285.1 Muribaculaceae bacterium
GACCTCATAATCATGAAAAAAATTATAATACCGGCACTGTCAGCACTTATCACCCTTTCCGCGGGAGCACAGGTCGTTGACCCGTCTGAGCCGGGGACGGTAGCGCTCAACGAGGATGAGGCATACCGGGTCAAGACGGATATCCCTGTCGTCACCCATAAGGGGAAAGAAATATATATTCCCAATGACCTGCGGGGGATGGACCTGAATGACCCGAAAAGCAAATGGAGCTTCCACCGGATGGTGGAGACTCCTAATATCGCACTCTTCTGGGCTGACGGGTTCGGCGACGACATCACTAAGGCTCCCGACCTTGAGGGGCAGAACATGAAGGTAGACCTGGCTAACCTTCTCGCGAAGCTCGAGCATTTCTACGATTACTTCTACAATGACCTTGCCTTCGTAAAACCGGGCACTAAGGCTGATAAGTACAAGATGATGGTGATGCTCGATTATTCACTTGAAGGGACTGCATACGGCGGCGACTACGACGGACAGATAGGAGCGCTTTGGATAGCACCTAACCGCGTGCAAGACGATAAGCTGAACTGTATCGCCCACGAGCTCGGACACTCCTTCCAGCTGCAGATCTCCTGCGACGGAGAGGGTGAGGCATGGGGCGGAGCCGGTATGTTCGAGATGGCTTCGCAATGGATGCTCTGGCAAGTGAATCCTGACTGGCAGACCGACGAGAACTATCACCTCAATGCCTTCCGCGACCTGACACACAAGGCATTCCTGCATATTGACAATATCTACCACTCCCCCTACGTTCTTGAAATGTGGGGAGAGAAGCACGGACGCCCCATAATAGCGGAACTGTTCCGTCAAGGAAAACGTGGCGAGGATCCGGTTATGACCTACAAGAGACTGACTGGAATCGACCAGAAACAGTTCAACGACGAGATGTGGCACAACTATGCGCGACTTATCAACTGGGATATCGACCGCGTGCGTGAAAACGCGCGTCCTTACGCCAACCAATGGTATACGAAACTCACGGATTCCGGTGGAGGATGGCAGAGAGTAGCTCCGGAGAACGCACCGGAAAACTATGGTTTCAACGCAATATCACTCCCAATACCGGAAAAGGGTAAGACCTTGACAGTTGATTTCCGTGGAGAAGCCGGAAAGAAAGGCTACTTCACGAAAAACAAGGACAAGGCCGGCTGGCGATATGGTACCGTCGCGGTAGATTCAGAAGGGAATACCCATTATGGCAAGATGCAGTCGGATGCAAAAGGACGTGTGACCTATACTGCTCCCGCCGACAAACAGATCACGAATCTATGGCTCGTGGTGATGGGAGCACCTACCGAACACTGGCAGAACATCGACGGTGAAGAAAATCCGGGGGATGCGCAGTGGCCCTACTCCATAAAAATCGGCTCTTGACCTTAAAGTTCTTAAAGTTCTTAAAGTCCTTAAAGTCCTTAAGGCCCTTAGAGTCCTTAAAGCCCTTAAAGCCCTTAAAATTAACAATATTATTCTCTCGGCAGATGAATATCAGATTTTCCTTTCTGACCTTCATAATGACATTGGTCTTTTCAGCCCAATGTGCGTTTCAAGCGCCTGACTTCAAGTTCAGGCACATCACGACAGACAATGGACTTCCCTCAAACTGCGTGCGGGCTATCGTGCAGGATGAAGAGGGATTCATGTGGTTTGGCTCGGACGGCGGCCTCGTGCGCTATGACGGAGCCGGGACCAAGGTGTTCATCCCGGGAGAAAAGGAAGGTGACAACGACGTATATGTGCTTTCCATCTGCCCTTATGGGAGAGGACTCCTTGTAGGGACCGACCACCGGCTATATCACTATGATCCCCGTACAGAATCGCTCGACACCATGGCTTTGCAATATGCCGAAGGAATACAAAAACATATAGCAGGGAGCATACACGACATCGCGGCTGACAGTAAAGGAAACGTATGGCTGACAGTGGAGAGTCAAGGGGTATTCCGAATAGATCCGTCAGGAAAGGTGACGGCAAATTTCCCGTTTGACGAAACCAATGGCTACATCGGAGACATCTATATTGATGCTAACGACATGGTCTGGGCGATGAGCAACATAAAGGGAGGAGGCCTGTACAGATATGAACAGTCCGCCGGAGGATTCCGCCCCTTCCTTATCAGCGACCCGGAAAATACACTGCGTCGCGGAGTGCTCGCCATGACAGCCGACAGCCATGGCGACTATTGGCTCGGGACATGGGAAAACGGTCTCGTCAAGTTTAATCCGCGTACGGGCGACGTGATCTACTCAACCCCGGCTGCCGACGTTTGGAACTTCTGGCACATCCACTCTATTACGGAACTATCCCCTACCCGACTGCTCGTAGGCTCAGACAGCGGAATGACCCTCGTGGACACCTCGACGGGGGAATACAAGGCTTACCGCTCCGACGAGCTCGACCATCAGAGCCTGAGCGACAGATTCGTCTATCCCGTGACCATAGATTCAGAAGGGGGTATCTGGGTGGGGACATACTACCGGGGTGTCAACTATGTCAGCGCCGGATCACAACGTTTCCGCAGCTGGAAGCATTCCCGGTTTATCAATTCGGTAAGCGGCAACGTCGTCAGCACGCTATGTGAAGACAGACGCGGTGGAATATGGCTCGGCACAGCCGACGGGGGACTCTGCAGGTTTGACCCTGACCATGGGACATTCCGCAGCTTTCCTCTCAATTCTCCGCAAGCCATGGAAAACATCAACGCCCTATGCCCGGACGGAGACAGGGTATGGGTTGGCACCTACTCCAAAGGAGCAGGAATACTCGACATTGAGACCGGACACTGGACTCCGATGAAGGTGGAAGACCGCAACACATCCTACAGCTGCTATGCCATCTGCAAGGACCAAGAAGGAAGGATCTGGATGGGAGCTACGGAGACGCTTGCCTTATATGATCCGCATGACAACATATTCCGCCCAGTAAAACGGCTCAACGGATGGATCACAAGCATAAAGGAAGACCGATCGGGAAGGCTATGGATAGCCACTCCGGGAGGGGGATTACATAGATTTTCCCCTTCCGGCGGACAATGGCGACATTACTCCGCGTCAAATGATGATGGAGCACTCCCGAACAACCATGTGCAGAGTCTATATATAGATCCCGAAGGAAAACTGTTCATCTCAACCCCGGAGGGAGTATGCTCGTATAATTCTAAAACGGATACTTTCGTTCCGTTCGACATCGGAAGAGACAACCTCTCAGTGCAGTCAGTGTGCAAAACGGACGACGAATTCTGGATTGCAACAAGCAAAGGACTCATCAATATGAACGGCGGAGGCAGCCGTATATACGGCATCGCCGACGGCTTGAGCGACAGCCAGTTTGTGCCCGGTGCAGTACTGATGGCTTCTGACGGCAAGATTTATTACGGCACAGTCAACGGTCTGTCTCAGGTAGACCCGTGGCAAATGCATGGCAAAGGAAATCCTCCGGTAATGAAATTCACAGGTCTCGACATACTCAATAATCCTGTCGATGTAGGGACCGGAACGCTCACTGCGTCGCTCAATGACATTGAAACCCTTGACCTCAGCCATGCGGAAAACACTTTCAGCGTATATTTCTCGGCATTAAGCTTCGAACGACCGGAAGCGAATGCCTACCGCTACACGCTTGAGGGATTCGACAAGACATGGCTTGACGCAGGCAAGGAAAACCGCGCGACATATTCAAACCTTCCCCCCGGATCATACACATTACGCGTGAAGGGGTCAAACAGCGACGGAGTATGGAACGAAGAAGGGATTGCACTACGAATCATCGTGCATCCGGCATGGTATGCGTCTACCATCATGAAGATCATTTACTATGTGCTCGGAGCCGCCCTTCTTCTGCTGCTGGTGTATCTTGTGGTCAAACGCATGCAGCGCGCCCACATCAAGGAGCTCGACCGCATATCGAGCAACAAGGAGAAGGAGATGTTCCGCTCGAAACTCAACTTCTTCACCATCGTGGCTCATGAGATCCGTACACCGGTGTCGCTGATCATCGGTCCGTTGGAGAAGATACTTGACTCTTCAGAGAAATTCAGCGCTCCGGTGAAGGATGACCTCAAGATCATCGACCGCAACTCACGCAGGCTACTATCGCTCGTAAACCAGCTTCTTGACTACAAGAAAGTAGAAGACAATGCCTTACCAATGGGATTCCGCCACGAGCGGGTGATCCCCATTATTGAAAGCATCGCCGACCGGTTCCGCCCGTCGCTGGAGCATAAGGGAATATCGCTGTCTCTGGATTTTCCAAATCCAGAACTTACCGCCGACATAGATCCGGAAGCTTTCACAAAACTTGTCAGCAACCTGATCAACAATGCCCGGAAGTTTACAAAGGATTCAATCACCGTGAGTTGCCGAGCCTTAGACGACGGGACACACTTCATGGTCAGCGTAGAAGACAACGGAATCGGCATCGACAAGGAAAACCGCGACAAGATCTTCAAGCCCTTCTTCCAGGTACTCGACAACATTAACGATTCAAAAGGGGGCACCGGTCTCGGGCTCTCCATAGTCAAGAGCGTAGCAGAGGCTCATGGAGGATCAGTGACTGTGGACAGCACTCCCGGAAAGGGTGCATGCTTCATTGCCACCCTACCCCTTACGCAGTCGGCAGTGATGCCGTCCGAACAAATAGAAAAAGGATTAGAAGAAGATGATGGCATCGAAGACGGAAATGAAAATGAAAAAGTCGATGAAAAGCCTATACTTCTTGTGGTGGACGACAACGAGGAAATGTTGCACTTTGTGGCATCCCATTTCGAACCCAACTACAATGTAGTGACAGCAACCAACGGGCAAGAGGCTCTCGAACGAATGGCACATTGGAAGGTAAGCATAATCATCTGCGACTGGATGATGCCTGTGATGGATGGGGTGGAGTTCCTGAAGGCTGTGCGCAGCAACGAGAACTACAGCCACATTCCCTTCGTGATGCTCACGGCGAAGACCGACAACACTTCGAAGATCGAGACTATGCGCTGCGGAGCTGACGCATACGTGGAGAAACCATTCTCAATAGGATATCTGGATGCCAGAATCGAAAATCTGCTCGAGATGCGCCGAAAACTCAGGGAAAAATACTCCAATTCCCCCTTCGAGCCGATTACTACACTTGCTCCTACACAGGTGGACAACGAGCTACTGACACGCATGCAGGAGCTTATTGATGAGAACTTGGCTAATCCCGACCTTAATGTCGAATTCCTTGCGGAGCGTCTCAACATAAGCCGCAGTGGCCTTTACGATAAGATCCGAAGCCTTGCCGACGTCACGCCCCACGAACTTATCCAGCTCTCACGCTTGAAGAAAGCGGCAGAATATCTTGCGGAAGGAAAGTATCGCGTGCAGGAAGTCAGCTACATGGTGGGCATCAGCAACAGCAGTTACTTCTCGCGCCTTTTCCAGAAACAGTTTGGAGAAAAGCCATCGGAATTCAAAGGATAGGATTTCTGCTATTCCGGATAGATGCGAGCATAACTTGGGCGAAAATACGGAGATACGCCCTTTTTTTGAAACCAAAAAATGTTAATTTTTTTTTGGTTTTGATATGTATATTTATTAATTTCGCGTTATTTAAGGGTTTGTCGTACTCCAATATGCAACCTTATAACCGTAAATATCGCAATTTTATACATTTATTTATTTCTAACATCAGTAATTCTACATGAACAAAGTATTTCTCAAGACACCAACCGCCATCCTCGCGGCAATGGCCATCTTGTCAACTACAGCATGTACGGACAGGAACGAGCCGGCAACGACAGGCGGTGTCGGAAGTGATGGTATGATTCCTTTAGTATTCAAAGGGATACCTCGCCAGAACGCCCCCGAAGAGACAACCGAACAGTTGCCGGAGGTCAAAGTGTTTCATTTTAAAGGTGATGATTTCCTAATGTGCACCGAAATCAATGATCCTTATGCGGAAAGCATTGGATTGCCAACCGAAGGCACAAGCGACATCTATTGCGTCTCCGGCATTGATTTGAATGCAGTCAAGGGAGAGACGAAACTCTCGGATTTCACCGGCTATGTAGTGGAGAGCGGAAAAGACTCTGCTCCTCTGTTCTATTCTGGGACCGCCGCATTCGATGAAGAAAGCCTGCGTGGAGGTCAAGTGGAAATCGAACTGTCAAGAAGCATCGCAAGGATTGACTTCTCCAATGAGTTGGATGCTTCCGTAAAGATATCCCAGGTCGTAGTTATGAATGCCCCTGCATCTACTTTCGTATTTGCCAACGGAAGCATGCCGGGAGAAGAGACTGTCTCTTATACAAAAGAATTTTCAGAGCCATTTCAAGGGTCAGAGACCGGAATGTTCACTATTTTCGAGTCCCCGACTCCGGTGGAAGTGCGCATAATCGGAGAGTATAAAGATTCGCCTCTCAATGTGCTGACTGTACTCCCGACTGTAGAGCGCAATAAAATCTACACTCTACAGATAGTAAACATGGAGTCTAAGACAGAGAGTGTGGTGACTGTCAAAGACTGGGAGACAGGTAGCGAGGTTGACGCAGCTCCCGACACCGTAAAGGGCTTATATATCAACAAAGAAAATTCAGTGATTCCTCAGGACGTTGCTGTCGATTATATGGCAAACATCCTGAAAATACCTGCATCCGGAGCAAAAGGCCTTAAGCTCGCGTTCATTTCTACAGAAAAAGTGGAAATCATAAATGTCGAAGGCAAGACCGATGCAGTGAAAATCTCGGCAAACGATCCGGTCAAGTCGGAAGATGGATATATTTCCTCTTTCAACATTGACATCAATCCCCAACCTAACGGTGGCATAAGCTACAATGTCGTCGTTCACCTTAAAGATGCAGCCGGCAACTACAATTTCTTTGAAATCAGCGTTCCGGACTATCACTTCATCGAGACTGTGGAAATGGCGGGGTTGACTTGGATGGCATTCAATACCATGTCTAACGACCCCGACAACCAGGTGTTCCCATTTGATGGAATATCCGTAGAGGAAATGTACCGACAGAACTGGTCGCAAAGTGTCGGCAATTTCTTCCAATACGGAAAAGCCCTCAGCTACTCACCCTGGACAAAAAATGACCCGAACGGAAATGCAGAGACACCGAGAAACATTCCATGGAACGATCCTGACTGCATGCCGATGCCTCCGGGCTACCACGTTTCCTCTTCAGAAGAATGGCTACAGCTGATGCCTGCCGGAACTACCATACCATCCACCTATACGGCCGCCAATGGAGAGAAGATCAAAGCCGAAGTGGTGGAACTTCCGGGCACACTCAACGGCACGCCAAGCGCTTCTGCCAACAAAGCTAATCTGAAGATGCGTTATGTCAGATTCGAATCACTCGACAGCCACAATGTCCTCATTTTCCCGATATGCGGTATGAAAGCCAATAAATGGGACGAATATCCCGGAGGCGGTAAACTATTGAGTGCATGGACGGGATATTGGATTGCAGACGACCGCTGCCTATGGCTGTTCCAGATAGGAGAGAGTGACGGTTCGCTAAGCGCAACGCAAGGCATGAGCCGATGGAACTATGACGGCTTCATGGCAGTGAGAGGTATCAAGGACCACGACTAAAACGATTTGTGACAACATGAACAAGATAAATAAATTTTTGATGGGATGTTCCGTCGTCCTGCTTGCCGGATGTGCCTCCGACGACTTTATGGGCGACATCTCTGATGCAGGAAAAGCAGGAACAGCTACGTTTACCATCACAACCGGTGACTCGGAGATCGGAGTCATAACGCGTTCAGGCAAGAATGACAGCAAGGCAATATCAGATCTGATCTGGCTTGTGTCAGACACAGAAGGGAATATTATAGATCATCATTACGGACGGCTGGAGAATGACTTCAGCAGGCTGACGCTCGAAGGCTTGAAATATGGAGACTACAATCTCATATTTCTCGCCACACTGGAAGGCTCCGACAATGCGTCGATTGAGTCACCACGTAATTTCACTGAGCCTTGGCTTGCCATTGCAGAAGAAGGAAAACCTCTCGACGGATACTACTGCTATAAAAAAGTACCTTTTTCAGTAGGTCAGGATAGCACAAATGTCGACGTCATCCTTGAGCACAGCGCATCTAAAGTCTGTGTAGATGTAGATATACCGACAGAATCCCTTTGGCGCCATATAAAGAGAGTTTCCGTTAACTTCAATGAGGAAGTTCCCTCCGCAATGGATGCCGGAGGATCATATATCGGTTCCGCACATGTGGCAGACTACGATATTTATAATCCCGACGGAGACTTCTCATTCACTACATTCCCTTCCGAAACGCCGGTAAGCGGATATGTGGAAATAGAATCTACACTTGACGATGCTGAAAATTTCATAGAGCGATATGAGTTTTCCGACCTGAAGCTTGAAGCAGGTAAGATCGCTCACATAAACATTCACTACCGTCACCCTGAGCGGGAAACCGGATTGCTGTATGTCGCTACCAATGAGCAGTGGCGTTTCGATATCCGTACAATGCTTCTCGCCGACGAACCAAGGGAAGTGTTCTACAACAACAGCGAACGCGGCTTCTACACCACAGCACCGCTCCAGATTTGGATGCGCGACGACGGCAAACTTGCCGTGAGGTATTATTCTCCCTACACTCTAAAGGATGTAAGGGTTAAGGCTCGGTTCAACAAGATTTCTTCAGAATGGGTTGATTTTGCCCTCATTGAAGAGGTCAATCCTTTCATGGAGGCATTCTTCGATCTTCCAATAACACATAAGGATTGTGTGTTTGACGGTGAAAGCGGACGAAAAATAAAAGTCCCGGCGATGCCCAACCTCAGCCCCGCCGATGTGACGATTAAGTTCGAATGGGATAAGGATGATGCCTTCATGAACAAGGTGGCTCAAATAAAATACAACTGGTATATACGCTTCAGCCCATACGGCGCCGATGCGGGCCACGCTTCCTGGAGGCACATGACTCCACTGCTCTGCCGTTTCGGTATAGGCCTGGCATACGACATGACCTATATGTTCTCAAGCCCTGAATTCCCGGAAGAATTCAAGAACTGGGAAGGAAAACTTATTGACAATGACAGGATCATTACGCTTGAGGAGATACAGACAAGGTTGGGCAGACATGCAGGTCTTCTTATGGGTAGAGTGGAAGGAGTGCTCGGTCTTGGCGGTGGCCAGACATTCGGCATGACCACCGACAGATACACCGATTTTTTTCCGGATGCCACACCCGTAGGAGGAAACACATTCAACGGAGCGCGACAGACCGTATTCCACGAATTCGCCCACTGTCTCGATTACAGCCATAACGGCAACATGACATACGGCCAGGCATGGACCGTATTGTGTGCGAAAGTACTTGTAGAGTTGGGTTGGGCAGATAAACTGCCGGTCAGCAGACGCTCCGACATCACCCGTCTGCCGATGGAATCATCCACATTGCAATCTGAACAATAACTTCATAACATCAGAAACAAATGACCAACAACATATTCAAGACAGGTGCAGGACTCTTAGCCCTTTTCGGAGCGATGACCATCGCTTCCTGCTCCGACAAGGATGAAATGCCTGCGGTAGGCGGCGGCAATGCAGCTTCCGACTTCTCCCTTGCCATAAAGGGAATGCCGGCTGCTACAGCCGGAGCGCCGGCCACTGCCGGACAGGAGGCAATAAGTGTATTTCAATTCGGACCTGAAGGACTTTTCAGCAAAAATATCCTGAACACCTATGACCCGGAAGGCATCAACCTCGTGAAAGGCACTACAAGAACCCTCTACTGCGTGTCGGGCATCGATATAGAAGCCGCTGAAGAAACCACTGAGACGGAATTCGCTCTTACCACCATCAGCACGAACGAAGGAGACAATACCGCTCCACTCTTCCTTTCAAGCTGGACAGCTATTGAAGCTTCCCAAATGGATTGCGAGCTCATAATGCGCCGAGGTGTGGCACGAATAGACCTTGACGCCCGCGATGCAGACATGGACATAACCGAAATCACTGTTGACGATGCTCCGGCTTCCACCTATGTGTTCGAAGGAGAAAACGGCAAACTCGCAGATGCCGCCACTGCAGTCTACAGATATGTCTATGAGACTGCTCCTACAGGAGTGGAGAAAGGAGTCTTCATGATCTTCGAGAGCGACAAGGAAGTGCATCTGACTGTACATGGCATTGTCGACGGCAATGAGATCACTGTCCCTGCAGTGATAGAGACAGTGGAACGCAATAAGGTCTACACCATGCGGGTTTACGACCAGAATGCCTCAATCAAAGCTTCTTTCAATGTTGCTGAATGGGTCGACGGAGGGTCAATATCAAGCAATACCGACACCGCAAACAGATTGGCTTTCGACATGGACAACTCAGTCTTCCCGGAAGGGGTGACAGTTGACTACGCCAACAATATCATTGATGTGCCAAGTACAGGTGTGACAGGAATGACAATAGCCTTCAATACAGATCTCAGGGTCGACGTTGACTCAGTATATTTCTACGGAGAGAGAGTCGAGGTTGATTCCATTAAGGAAAAACATGTAAATATTGAAGTAGCCAAAGCTGTCAATACCCCAACAGGAGTCTTGACAAAAGTCAACATCAACATCAATGAGCAGCTCAAGGCTCGTCCTGGATACGAGATAAAGGTAGATCTCAGGAAAATGAACATGACTCTCAGCCATGACATTTTTACTATCCGCGTGGCTGAATCGCCATATCAGATCCAGACAGTAGAAATGGGTGGACTCACATGGATGGCGTTCAATGCGATGTCTGACGATCTGGGAGACCAGGTATTCCCCGCAGATGGTCTGACTGTAGAAGAGACCTATCAGCAACATTGGGCAAGCTCCATAGGCAATTTCTTCCAGTATGGACGCAAGAAAGGCTACTCTCCATGGACAAAAAATGACCCGAACGGCAACGAGGCAACTCCGAGAAATATCCCTTGGAGCGATCCGGATTGCATGCCGCTTCCCCCGGGATATCATGTGGCCACAAATGCCGAATGGCTGATGCTCATTCCTTCAGGGACTACCATTCCTTCCACCTATACCGCCTCAAACGGTGAAAGCATCAAGGTGGAGATAGTGGAGCTTCCTGGCACTCTTGACGACAGTCCCAGCGCTGCCGCCAATAAGGCTAACCTGCTGAAGCGCTACATACGCTTCGAATCGCTCGACACTGGAAACGTCCTCATCTTCCCTGTATGCGCATTGAAGGGTGCAACAATGGATGAATACCCGGGTGGCGGCAAGAAGATGCATACATGGGCATCCTACTGGATTGCTGAAGACCGCTATATATGGCTGTTCCAAATAGCGGAAAACAATGGCTCGCCCACTGCCACTCAGGATAAGAACAGATGGAACTACAACGGATTCATGTGTGTGCGCGGCGTGAAGGATTAACGCTCAATTTCAGATCATTAACAAAACAATCAGAACTACATGAAAAAATCAATCATAGTAATGGGAATCTCTGCCCTTCTGGGCATGGGAATGACCACCAGAGCTGACGAACCCGGAGGCACAGGACACACTACTGAAGTGACACCCGGCGACTGGGATGATGATGATCCGAAGCTCAAATTCGAATTTCAGGATATTCCTCAGGCAAGTTTCGCAGGTCTCCGACTGACTCTTTCTTGTGGACTGCCCGATGCTCACATTCTCTACACAACGGATGCAAAGGCTGATCCAAAAGACACAAACGCATGGACACAATACACCGAACCTCTTGAACTCAAAGAAGATTGCACGGTACGTTTCTTTGCCCGCTGTGAAGGCTACGACGATTCCGACATTCAGACCTACACTTTCGTATATGCTGACCATCAGGCGTCGGCACCGACAGTGGCTCCGGACATCGACCGGAAAAATATCGTAATGACGACAGAAACTCCTAATGCCGTAATCCGCTATACCTTTGACGGCGGAGATCCCGACGAATCGAGCCTGGCATACGAAGGTCCCGTTGCTCTTACTGCCAATGGTATCTTCAGGTCCCGGTCATTTGCCGACGACATGTTCCCTTCCGTCGTGTACGAATATGCCGTGGATTTCCTTAAGGCTGAGACTCCTTCGGCAGTTTTCGAAGACAAGCACCTCGTGCTTGCCTCCGGCGATGCTGATGCGAAGTTCCACTATACCTTCAGCGAATCACCCGTCTCCGACCAGGATGCATGGTCAATGTACTCTGCACCCATTGCACTCTCAGAAGACTGCACAGTAAGGTTCTACGCCAGCCGTGACGGCCATCACGACTCGGAAGTGGGTTCTTTCTCCTTCTTCTTCTCTGCCTATCAGGTGGCTGCACCAATGCTTACGGCAGACGCTGAAGGGACACACGTAGTGATGGAGTGCGAGACTGAAGGTGCAGAGATCCGCTACACTACTGACGGCAGCGAACCTACAGTGCAGAGCTCACTATACACCGAGCCTGTTGAAATCATAAGCAACGGAACTTTCCGGGCCCGTGCTTTCAAGGAGGGTCTCTTTGACTCCAA
>JAIDUH010000165.1 GCA_029060285.1 Muribaculaceae bacterium
ATCTTAAATATAATTAAAAAGATAAACCATTTCAGACTATTGGAGTCATATTTGTTGTTTAATGATTGTGAAGGTTGCCAAGCCGAAAATTTCCGGAGATTCTTCGGCAAGAAAATACCGTAGCAATTAAAACCATATATTCAATAGAAAAAGAAAAACCAACCAATATACGACAAATGAAAGTAAAGTATCTTGTAGCAGTGACAGCTGCAGCGGTCATGATCCCGGCTGCAGGTATGGTATACAACAACACCGTCACAAACACCAATCACTCACAGGCAAATGAGCCTGAGTTCATCACCATCTCAAGAGCCCCTTCATTCGAGACAGACTTCACCAAAGCCGCTGAAAGCACTGTCAATTCAGTCGTGTGCATCAAAAGCTTCGTCGACCGCAGCCAACAATATGGCGGCAACCAGGGAGGATACATGGATCCTTTCGGAATGTTCGATTTCTTTTTCGGTCCGCAGCAGCGTCAGCCACAGCCTCAACAGCGACAGAAGAAGAGTGAACCCGTACAGAGCGGTCTCGGTTCCGGCGTAATCCTCAGTGAAGATGGATATATTGTCACCAATAATCACGTTATTGATGGAGCTGACAGCCTTGAAGTGCTTCTCAATGACAACTCTACATATGAGGCTCGAGTGATCGGCACAGATGAATCCACAGACCTCGCTTTAATCAAAATCGACGCCAAAGGTCTTAATGCGATCAAGGTCGGGAATGCAGAAAATCTTCGTCTTGGCGAGTGGGTACTTGCAGTAGGCAATCCTTTCGGATTTAATTCTACAGTCACCGCCGGTATCGTAAGCGCAAAGGCCCGTAGCCTCGGTGCAGATTCCCACAGAAGGAATAAGATGGGTATCGAAGCTTTCATTCAGACCGATGCCGCATTGAACCCTGGCAATTCGGGAGGAGCCCTTGTCAATCTCAACGGGGAACTCGTAGGCATTAATGCCGCTATTTACTCCAACACGGGTTCCTACTCCGGATTCTCATTCGCCATCCCCACTACCATTATGGCTAAGGTGGTGGCCGACCTCCGCGAATACGGTACTGTGCAGCGTGCAGTGTTAGGAATCACTGTTGCTGATCTTACACCTGAAATCGCTAAAGAAAAAGGTATCACTGCCACTAAGACCGGTGTCCTTGTAGCAGGAGTTGGAGACAGAAGCACAGCCAAAGAACTCGAACTTCAGGAAGATGACGTGATCGTGGCTATCAACGGCACTGATATAAAAAATCTTCCGGAACTCCATGAGCAGCTTGCAAAATATCGTCCGGGACAAGAAATCACAGTTTCTTACTACCGTGACAATAAGAAGATCACCAAGAAAGCTACCCTTAGAAACACTCAAGGTGACACTGCACTGACTAAGAAAGGAGACTTCTCTGAGATCGGATGTGCATTCATGAAGCTTAACAGCGATACACTCAAGCAACTTGGCATCAGCAATGGCGTTAAGGTGACAGGCCTTAAAGGTGGTCCGTTCAAGAATGCTGGAGTTAAGGAAGGTTTTATTATCATAGAGATCAACGATCGTCCTGTCAAATCAAGCGAAGATGTTGAGAATATGTATAATAGAATCATGAAAGATGACTCCAACGAAGACAAAGTCATGATTCTGAAGGGCATCTATTCAAACGGCAAGAAAGGCTACTACGCAGTCAACCTTGCAGAGTGATTTAAGCAATATTATATAAAAGACGTATCCGCAGCTGCGGATACGTCTTTTATTATATCGCAAAACTTGTATAATTAGAAGAGTTTTAGTAAATTTGTGGTCTGATACGATATTACATATAAGTAATTCAACTTTCGCAATCTCTAAAATTCTCACGCAGGGGACTGCTCCGTATCGCCATGAGCTCGCAGAGAACAAGCGAAACTTAAATAATAAGGAATATATAGAATGGATATGGATAATTCGGAAGACTTTAAAAAAATGCTTCTCATAGTAGATCCACAGATTGATTTCATAAATGGATCCTTGCCGGTGCCTGGTGCTGAAGAAGCTATGGACAATCTTTCCAGCTATGTAAATGAATATGCCGGAATTTATGACTTGATTTGCGTGACATGCGACCGCCATAACATGCAGCATTGCTCTTTCGTCAAGTTCGGTGGGGAATGGCCTCCTCACTGTATAGAATCTTCAGTAGGAGCCGCCATTTGGCCACCCCTCATGACTTCACTTTTGAAATATTCTGAAAAAATTCATATTCTTTACAAGGGAGAAGATCCGACAAAGGATGAATATTCAATCTTCCAAAATTCCCGAGGAGCTGACTATCTTGATTCCATAATAAAGGACAATACAATCGAACAAATTGATATATGTGGGCTTGCGGGGGATGTATGCGTTGCTTCCACATTAAAAGATGGAGTAAAAATATACCCGAATATTAAATTCTCCACCTTAGAAAAATTCATTGCAAATATTTGCTGACTTACAAAACACCGTTATTTATATGAATCATCTAAAGTCATTTAGCATATTTCTTACTATTATAGCATTTCTTATGAGTTCGTGTCAATGCGGACGTAAGAAAGGGCATCATATAGACCTTGACGGCATGCATATTGAGCTTCCTGATACTCTTCGGGTAGGAATGCTTAATTCTCCAACTACATATTTTGATTATCGAGGTACTCCCATGGGATATGATTATGAACTAATGTCACGGTTCTCGAAATTTTATGGTCTTCAGTTTAAGGTTGTGGTCGGAGGCAACATAGCTGAAATGATCGAATGGCTCGATGAAGGGAAAATCGACATCGTAGCAAGTCCGGTTCCGGTCACAGCTGAATTTCAAGACCGTGCATTGCTCTGTGGCCCCCGAAATGTAAGCAACCAGGTACTCGTGCAGAAGACAGAACCCAAAGATTCCATAGTGGCAGATGTGACGGATCTCGTGGGTCGAGAAGTGACAGTGCAAAATGATTCAAAATACCTCTATAGAATGCAAAATCTCAATGAGGAAATAGGCGGAGGTATCAAAATTACTCCTCTTTCCAAAGACACAATAAGCGACGATGACTTGCTAAGTATGGTATGGAAAGGAGCAATAGCGCTTACAGTCGTCGATTCCGACGTGGCAGAAGCGGCCCTCTCCTACTATCCCGGACTTGACATTTCTGTAAAAATCAGCCTCGATCAATATTCTCGTTGGGCAGTATCGCCAAATGCCAAGGGGATTGCCAATGCCCTCGACAGATGGTTTGCAGATGAAAAGGATAATATATCTGATGTCTACAGCAAATATTATCGACTATCTAAACTTGAATTCTTTGAGTCGCTGCCGGATGGATTTGAAGACTTGCGTACTATGACTTTTGCAAACGGCAAAATTTCACCTTACGACAATATTTTCAAGGCTGCTGGGAAAAAATATGGATTAGATTGGCGTCTGATCGCTGCAATCGCATACGTGGAATCTCACTTCGATGCAGATGTCAAAAGTTGGGCAGGAGCAATGGGAATCATGCAAGTGATGCCCAGGACTGCCACTTCTCACGGATATAGTCCGCAAGAAATGATGAATCCAACTAAATGTGTGGATGTTGCCGTCAAGACTCTTGCTGATCTTAACTCAATTTTTGAAAATAAAATTTCTGATCCGGAAGAAAGGGAAAACTTTATCCTTGCTTCATATAATTCGGGACCGGGACATGTGCTTGATGCCATTGCCCTTGCAGAAAAATATGGTCTTGATCCTCAAAAATGGGACGACAATGTTGAGGCAGCCGCCATTATGAAGTCGAAACCTGCCTATTATAGAGATCCCGTAGTGAAAAACGGATATTTCCGGGGGAAAGAAACCATCAACTTTGTGCATAAAGTGCAATCAGCATACTCTTACTTCAAAGACCGCACTTAAATTTAAGTGGTAATGCATAATTAATAATACATAATTGTTTAGTGCTGAATTTCAGTCGAAAATATTTTTATGACATTATATATAATTTGATTAATTACTTAACTATTTTTTTATGCGACGTAAACTATCGACATCGTTAGCAGCAATATTCATGGCTGCTTCAATGCCGTTCGGCGCATCAGCACAGGTGACGCTGAATTTTGATGCCGCAAAACGTGGACCAATGATAAGTCCGCTCCAATACGGCATTTTCTACGAAGAAATCAACAATGCCGGTGACGGAGGTCTTTATGCCGAACTTATCCGAAACCGCAATTTCGAAGATTCGTCCAATCCCGACTATTGGTCTGCTATAGGCAATGCCGCTATGTCAATTACAAGATCCGGACTGATGAATGAAAACCGTCGTGCTGCGCTAAATTTGAAACTGAATGGAGCAGACGAAGGCATTTCCAATACCGGATATTGGGGAATCACTTGCCGAGGTGGTGATACTTTCAATCTTACCGTCTGGTTAAAAAGCGACAATGGATATAAGGGGAAAGTCACAGGATCTATCTCAGAAAACGGAAACTCTGTAGCATCAGGAACTGCGGATATTGACCTTGACAGTAAATGGCAGAAAATCACTATTCCCGTGACAGCACCTCAAACAGACCAGTATTCCGGGAAATGCACTTTCAATCTGACTTTCAGCAATGCCGGTTCGGTGACGGTCGGTATGGTAAGCCTTTTCCCTAAAACCTACATGGACAGGGAAAACGGATGCCGCATTGATCTTGCAACAATGCTAGAAGGACTCAAGCCAAAATTCGTAAGATTCCCCGGTGGGTGCTACATTGAAGGTGACGGCACTCTTGAAGGTCAGCGTCGATTCGAATGGAAGAAGACTATAGGTCCAATCGAAGAACGTCCCGGACACTTCAATGCCAACTGGGGCTATCCATCTACCGACGGACTCGGATTTCATGAATTCCTTCAACTCACTGAAGATCTTGGAGCCGAACCTCTATTCGTTGTCAATGTAGGTATCGGGCATGGATGGATCAAAGATTACACTGACATTGATGAGTATATCCAGGAAGCTCTCGATGCTCTGGAATATTGCAACGGTGATGTCAATACCTACTGGGGAGCCAAGCGTGCAGAGAATGGTCATCCGGAACCTTTCAACATGCGGCTGATCGAAATAGGAAATGAAAACTACAATTTCGATGATGACCGTAGTGACCACTATCCTGAACGCTACAAAGCTTTCTATGATGCCATTAAGGCTAAGTATCCGGAAGTAACCCTTATCGGAAACGTAGAGGCTTGGGGTACTGATGACCCATCATGGCGCAACTCATTCCCGGTGGAGATGGTAGACGAACACTACTACCGCAATCCTAAATGGTTTGAACAGCGCTACAATAAGTATGACTCATACGACCGAAGCGGTCCGAAGGTATATGTGGGTGAATATGCAGTCACTGACGGTTATGGCATAAACGGTCATCTTCGCGCAGCTCTCGGAGAAGCCGTATACATGCAGGGGTTGGAAAACAATTCCGACATATGTGTCATGGCTTCCTATGCTCCGATTTTTTACCATGAGGAACGTGGCGGAGGCTGGCTTCCCGATATGATACGCTTCAACCACGAATCTTCTTTTGGCACTCCTTCCTACTATGTGCAGAAACTTATGCCGCAGTATCTTGGTAAGCAGAATGTGAAATGGACGGAAGAAGGAAATTTTGTAAACGGTGGCGAAAATAAAATAGGCTTGTCCTCCTGGTCCACAACAGTGACATACGACAATATCAAAGTGACAGATCTTGATGGAAACGTTCTGATGCAAGATGATTTTTCAGGTGAGGCAAGCAATTGGGATCTTCCTTCATCCGGCTGGAGCATCAAGGACGGACAACTTTGCCAGCAAAACAGTTCCGAACAGGGTCGCATAGCATTCTGCAACACCGTGCTTCCTTCAAGCTATGTGCTTGAACTCGATGCTACCAAGAAATCAGGTGCTGAAGGTTTCCTCGTTGCTGTAAACCTTGCAGACCGTGACAACTATATCTGGTGGAATCTTGGAGGTTGGAACAATGGCCAACATGGTCTTCAGATTTGTACAAATGGGGCAAAATCAGACTATGACCTTAAGGCCGGAAACATCCAGAGCGGCAAGACCTACCACATACGTATGGAAGTGGATGGCACAAGAATCAAGTGCTATCTTGATGGAGAACTTATCCACGATCTCACTCTACCTTCCGAAAGGAAAGTATATGTATCTTCTTCAATAGATGATGCTAACAAGGTGATGTATGTGAAGCTCGTCAACACTCGGGATCAAGCTTCGGAAGTGGTGCTCAATATGGCAAATGCCAGAATACTTAGTGCAGACCTTACTCTCCTGACCTCTGCTTCAGATACTGATGAGAACACGATGGAGAATCCTTATAAAGTTGCTCCTTTGTCAGCTAATACCATTTCAGTCGAAGGCAATGCTCTGAAATATGAAGCTCCTGCATATTCCCTTTCTATTCTGACCATCGCGCTCGATGACATTGACTTTACGCCAACTGTCTGGAAAGCAGCGACTGAAGAACAGCTTAACGCACTCAAGGAAGAATTGACTTCAATTTCACAGAAGCTTAATTGGCTTCATCAGTCCACTTCGCTTCCAGTAATGACTTCCTCAGGAATTCAACTCCAGTGGGAGACCCCTGACGGATGTCCTTTGATGGTAGCGGTGACCTCGAATCGCCATTCTGCCCAATTAGAGATCACGAGCCCCAACTCAACTGACAAGACAATAGACGCCGGCACAATAGGAGCCCTTGCAAAATTCCCGGATGGTGCAGAAGGCATTGTTGAGTTACCAGTACGTCTTGCACCAGCCGATAATTGGTATGGCTACCTTTATACTTATATGAATTCCGGAAAGGAAATCACCAATATGGCTCTTGGAGATAAAGAAGGACTCGGAAAACGATTCGAGCAACTTCTTGACGGAGAAGAGATATTCAACACAGCAGAGCTCGCAAGCATCGAGGGGGGCACCCGTGATGCTTATCTCGGACGCGGACAAGGCTCACAGGAATATTTTATGGTGACCACAGATATGTGCAACGCCAAGAGTGGAAAATGGAGCAATTATGGAATTGATCTTCTCCGCAGCTACGACCTCGTGCATTGGGAGAGCTCAGTATTTGATTTCAGAAAAGGGAAATCTATCTTCTCTGACAGCGAAGCAACAACTGATTCTTACAAAACAGATGAAGAGTATGCAAAGATCGACCGTGTATGGGCACCTCAGTTCATTTGGGATACTACCGCCAATAATGGCGAAGGTGCATATCTCGTATATTACTCGCTTCTCTCTTCCAATGATTGGGATCACTACGACAGAATGTATTATTCCTATGCCGACAAGGATTTCAAGACTCTTACTCAGCCCAGACTTTTAATGGATCCGGGAGTATCTCTTATTGATGCCGACATCGTATTCAATGAATATGACGGTCTGTACCATATGCTTGTCAAGAGAACAGGAGCCGGAGTTGCCTCCACAGGTATTTACGAATATACCTCCCCGACTTTGACAGGAAGCGAATGGACTGAAATTGGAAAGATGGATGACCAGAATACTACCCAAGTTGAAGCTCCTACCCAAATCCGCAGAATTGGAGAGGATGTCTACAATATGTATTTCATGCGCTTTGACGGCGACTACAACTACAAGGTTGCAGATATGGATCATGATGGTCTGAAGACAGGTCTGTCCGTAAGATTGGCTGGTACCGGTGCGTTCCAACATGGTTCTGTAATCTACGTAGATAAAGAAGAATATGATATGCTTCTAATCTATAGCTCAGTAAGAGGGCTACTCCGTCAAGCCAAGAATGCAAAGGAAACCGGTTCTACTTCAGCATTCAACGAAGCTATTGAATACACCGAGAAATTGCTTGCTGAAAATCGCACAGTATCTTCACTTCTTGAAGCTCTTCCGGCAGCATATGATATGCTCATTGCTGCAAATGGCAAGTATCTGGCCGAGGGTGAAAAACTTGAGAATGGCTATATCGATATCACTCACCTTCTTCAGAACCCGGCATTTGACAATGACAAGAACACAGGTTGGAGCGGCACTTCATTCACTGCGGTATCGCACAACGTCGCAGAGCATTTCAGCCGCGTATTCGACACATATCAAGTGCTTAAGGCAATGCCTGCCGGAACTTACAGATTGGAGGCTCAGGTATTCTACCGCTACGGTTTGCCAGCTTCTGCCCAGCCATCACATAAAGACGGTACAGAACAGATTCTTGCTTCCCTCTATATCAACGACAGCATGAAGCCTGTCATGTCGCTCTATGATGAAGAATACAGCAATTATCCCAACAATATGTGGGATGCAAGCCAGGCTTTCAATAAAGATCATAAGTATAATGATAATGCCGTTGAGTTTGTCATGAATGAATCAGGAGATCTGCGTGCCGGAATCCGTAAGCTCGAAA
>JAIDUH010000166.1 GCA_029060285.1 Muribaculaceae bacterium
ATAATTCCAGAGGCCGTTGAGGTTCTTCCAGTCATTGCGTTCCATTATGGGACGTGGATATTCTTGCCACACATTATTGGGGTCGATATTCTCTCCCCAAGTGGTGGCAATCCTTTCTCCGGCACGTGAATATGCCATTGCAGAAAGAAAGAATAGGGCAGAGAGGGCTGATAAAAGGAGTCTTTTCATGTTGGATGATATTATGGGTTATCGGGAAGTGGAGGGTGAGGTGCCAAATTCTTCCTTGAAGCATTTGGAGAAGTAGGCGAGGGAGGTGAAGCCGACTTCGAAGGCAATCTCGCTGACGGTCTTCTCTGAGCCGAGCAGGAGGGTCTTGGCTTTCTGCAGGCGCATGCGGCGGATGAGTTCCACAGGGGTATAGTTGGTCAGGGCCTTGATCTTACGGGTGAACTGCGACTGGCCGAGATTCATGGCTGATGCTATCTCCGATATCTGGAGGTCGGGATCAGATAGACGCTCTTGTACGAGAGCAACGAAACGGGAGTAGAACTCGCTTTCGACGTTGTTGGGACGTTGAGGTTTTTTTGAGTTTTCGGGTTTTCGGGTTTTCGGGTTATCAGGTTGTTGGGTTTTGGAGGGAGTTGGGTAAAGCTCGCGGATGCGTTGACGGTTCTTAAGTAGGTTGCGGCAACGTGCCGTCAGCACGTCAAGGTTGAATGGCTTGGGCAGATATGCATCCGCTCCTAACCGGTATCCCTCCACTCGCTGCTCGTCGAGCGAGCAGGCGGTGAGCATAAGCACCGGAATGTGGGAGGTAGAAACCTCCTCCTTCAGTTCCTTTATGCACTGGAAACCGTCCATCACGGGCATCATCACATCGCAGAGGATTATGTCTGGGACATATTTTGCCGCCATACGGACACCCTGCAGGCCGTCGGCAGCTGTCAGCACGTTGTAATCCTCTCCTAACTGCCCGGTGATGAGGTCGCGGATATCGCGGTTGTCATCGATGACGAGAAGAGTCGGTTTTTCGTCTTTGAAGTCTGAGGTGTCCGCTTCGATTGGCGCGAGTTCAGTCTCTATGTCTGTGGCGGATATGTGAGATTCGACGTCTCGGCTTTCATCGGTATGACGGATTGGGAAGCTTACCATGAACTCGCTTCCTTTTCCTTTCTCGCTCTTCACGGTTATAGAGCCGCCGTGTAGCTCAACGAACGCTTTTGTAAGGGCAAGCCCAATGCCGGACCCTTTCGGATTTGCCCCTTCTGCCTGATAGAAGCGGTCGAAGATCCGCTCTATCTCCGACATATTTATTCCGCAACCGGTATCTTTCACAGAGTAAGAAATCTCGGAGTCGGTTTGGCCGAACGAAACTGTAATCTTTCCATTGTCAGGGGTATGCTTGAAGGCATTGCTCATGAGGTTGAAGAAAATGCGCTCCATTTTCTCGACATCTACGGCTACTGTAGGAATATCTTTTACCTTGATGTCGGCAGTCAGGCGTATGTCGCGCCTGCGTGCCACTTCGGTGAAGGATTCTGTCCAATCTTTCAGCAACGCGGGAAACGACACTTCCGAAAGCTTCAGTTCTGTCTTTCCGTTTTCGTATTTACGGAAATCAAGTATCTGGTCGATAAGTCGGCGCAGTATCACAACATTCTTCTTGGCAATCTGCATAAGCGAGTGGCTCTTGGGACTCAGACTTGGATCATCAGCCACCTGATCTATAGGGCCTGCAATGAGGGTCAGGGGAGTACGGAGGTCGTGTGAGACATTAGTGAAGAACATCAGTTTGGAGCGGGTGGCCTCCTTCAGCTGCTCATACATAGTCTCCTGCTTCTCCTTTTCTTCCTGGAGCTGGCTGTTCTTGTCCTCGAGTTCCTTTTGATGACGACGGTGTGCCTGCATACCTTTCATAAGCATGAACACAAGTACGCAAAGCAGCAATGCGATGGCTATGGAAGCCCAGAGCAACAGTTTCTGGTTAGTATATCGCTCCAGCTGCCGGTCTAACTTGTCGTTGAGCAGAGATATTTTGGAGCTTGTCTGGTCGAGCAGGGTTTCCTGGGCAAGGAGTATGTCGGCGTTGGATGAGTCGATGGGAGAAAGGGGAGCCACGCGTGTGATCCTTTCGTAAGGTTCTCCTTTTAGGATGGAGAGGGCTATGTTGAGCAGCCGTTGACCTTCAGTAGGATAAAGGAAAGTCGCCGTAAGGTTTCCCTCTGAAACGCCTTTTATTCCTTGCTGTGGAAAGCCGTCGATACCGATCACCGCCACGTCGTCGCGCACATTCTTCCTAAGGGCTCTTGAGGCTCCGAGCGCCATATGGTCGGTATGGGCATAGATCATGTTTATCTCCGGATGAATCTTTATCAGTGAATCGGTCAGGATTTCGGACCTGGCATCGTCCCACTGACCGAACTCGCTGGCAACCACCTCCATGTCAGCGTGTTCCTTTACTCCATCGATGAATCCTTCGTGGCGTAACTGTGCAGGGGAAGCAGATTCCGGTCCACGTATCTCCAATATCTTCAGTGGTCGGTTGCCAAGGGTAGCTGCAGCATATCCTGCGACTCCCTTTCCGAGTGCATAGTTGTCGACCTCCATATGTGCAGTGAAGTCATCGCTATCTACGCGGCGATCAAAAGTAACGACAGGAATCCCTTTAGCTTTTGCCTCGCGTACTACACCGACGAGTGGTTCTGATTCGTTAGGAGCAAGGATTATGAGGTCGTAGCCGTTGTCGATGAAATATCGAACGTCTTCCTGCTGACGTCGGGAGTCGTTGTCGGCATTGCGGATGTCGAGCTGCACATCAGGATGATTGAGAAGTTCGGCACGCAGGTCGAGATTGGTCTTCTCGCGCCAATAGTCGCCGCTGCATTGGGCGACACCTATCCTGTATTTTACTTCTTCATCCTTGCCGCAGCAGACGAGCAGCGACAACAATGTTATAAGGGGAAGTATCAGCTTTTTATTAATCATGGTTTGTCTTGTCTATGAGACAAAATTAGGCATTTTTTGTCTCATGTGCAAGACAAAAACGCATAAATTTTGTCTCGCCTGCGAAACAGTAGGGTTTTATTGTGTTTTAATTGTTCTTTATTATAAAGATGATTATATACAAAAAATGAATTTCAAAAGAGTTTTGACGATGGCTTTGATACTTGGGAGCAGTATGGGGTATGCTTTGGCTGACCAGTCTTATATGACGGATAATGGTGTCGCTGTCTTTTATCCTTCAGGATATGACGCCGCTCAGCATGAACCGTCTCCGATTTTCGTGAATGAATTGAAATCTGTCGGAGATGTATCCACAGAATGGAATCTACGTCCGGAATTCTCGACATCGGACGGAAAGAGTATTGTCCGTATTCCGGTTGGAGAGGGAGTGGATTTCTACGGCAACGGAGAGGTAGCCGGACCACTAAGAAGAAACGGCAAGGAAGTGAGATTCTGGAATACTGATGCACCTAAATACGAGGCTGACGAAGGGAGACGCCTATACCAGAGCCATCCCTGGGTCATGGGAGTCCGTCCGGACGGAACTGCATTCGGTGTAATCGCGGACAATACATGGAAATCCTCTGTGACTATGGATGAGGACATCGTGTTTGAGAGCGAGGGTCCAGCTTTCAGGGTAGTAGTAATAGAGAAAGAATCCCCGGATGAAGTGTTGAAGGCACTTACTGACCTGACCGGACATATCGAGATGCCTCCTCTATGGGCTCTCGGATACCAGCAGTGCCGCTGGAGCTATTTCCCGGATACACGGGTCAAGGAGATTGCCGATTCCCTCAGGATAAATAAGATTCCCTCCGACGTGATATGGATGGATATTGATTATATGGATAAATTCAAGATATTTACGTTCGACAAGGAGAAATTCCCGGATCCCAAAGGTCTCAACGACTACTTGCACGACCGTAACTTCAAGGCGGTCTATATGATCGACCCAGGCGTGAAGGTGGAGGAAGGATATCGGGTAGATGACCAAGGAACAGCCGCCGATTACTGGGTAAAGGATGCATCCGGAAAGCCCTATGTAGGAGAAGTGTGGCCGGGTCCCTGTCATTTCCCTGACTTCACACGTCCGGAAGTGCGCGAATGGTGGGGAACACTTTATAAAGACTATATGGCCACCGGAATCGACGGAGTATGGAATGACATGAACGAGCCTGCCATATTCAATGTGGAGACATCAACTATGCCTGAAGACAACCGTCATCTCGGAGGAGGAGGCTTGGCTCCGGGCTCCCATCTGCGCTACCACAACGTGTATGGATACAATATGGTAAAGGCGAGCCGCGACGGAATCCTTGACGCTAATCCCTACAAGCGTCCGTTTGTGCTTACGCGCTCGAACTTTCTTGGTGGACACCGCTATGCAGCCACATGGACTGGAGACAATGCCTCTGATCCGGCATTGATGAAGATGAGTATACCGATGACTTTAAACTTAGGATTGTCAGGACAGCCGTTCAACGGACCGGATATAGGGGGATTTTTTGACGACTGCACGCCTGAGCTTCTGGCGCAGTGGACTTCGATGGGGGTCTATTTCCCGTTTGTACGCAATCATTCCGCTGCCGGTACCCGTTCTCAGGAACCGTGGACGTTCGGGGCGGAGACACTGGATGTATGCCGCACTGCCATTAACCGCCGCTATAGGCTTCTGCCTTATATCTATACCCGTTTTCGAGAGGCATACGAAGACGGGATGCCGGTGATGCGTCCGCTCTTTTTCGCAGATGTAAAGGATCCGTCGCTCCGAAGGGAGCAGGAGGCGTTCCTGTTGGGTGGAGACCTGATGGTAGTGCCGCGATGGGCAGGGAATACTGCACGTCCAAGCGGAAACTGGAATAAGATAGTGCTTGAGGATACACCGGACGACGGTTTTCAGGCAAACCTGTACCAACGTCCCGGCTCGATCATTCCAGTGGCAGAGCTCAGCCAGAATACTACGGAATATAATACTGATAAGCTTACATTATTTGTAAACCTTGATCCCGATGGCAAAGCCACCGGACGCATATATGAGGACGCAGGAGAGAGCTTCGAATTCAGGGACGGCGAATATGCCGACTATATCGCCACTGCATCCACACATGGGAATGAGGTGACTGTCAAACTCACACAGAATGGAGGTAAATGGAAGAAGGCACCAAAGTCACTCCGCGTGGGGTTTGTGACGACCAATGGAATAGAATATACGCCGTGGAGTATAGGAGACACAGTGGTTTTTAAGAAAATGTAAGACATTATTTGAATGACTGGTGGCGAGCACTCTTGGAAGGATGGGAAAAATCGCTATCCTTGACATCTACATCATATGTATTCTCCCATTTTCTGAAAAGACGGTCCTTATTTCATATCGGCAATATGACTATTGGAGTTTCTGGCGCGTCTCGGTGGGGGTCTCGCCGTATGCCTCCCGGTAGCATTTGGTGAAGTAGGCGGGGGTGGAGAAGCCTACTTCATAGCCTATTTCTGAGATGCTCTTATCTGATCCGGTCACCATTGCACGCGCCCTCTTCAAACGCAGGTTGCGCATGAGTTCTACGGGTGAGTAGTTGGTGATGGCTTTGATCTTTCTATAGAATTGAGTGCGTTCGAGTCCCATCTTAGAGGCAAGATTATCCACTGTCATTTCCGGATTTGCCATATCCTCATAGAAGATTTTGAGGAAACGGGAGTAGAATTCATTTTCGATGTCTTTAGCAGAACCCGCTTTCACATCGGCTTTAGCATCTTTACCCGGTGTCTTTTCCTTAATTTCTTCTGTAGCTTTGGCTAAAGGATTCTGCCAGAGATCCTTTATAATCTGACGGTTTTTAATCAGATTGGAACTTCTGGATTTCAGTACAGAGGCTGAGAATGGTTTTGAGAGATAGCCGTCAGCCCCGTTATCGTAGCCCTGCACACGCTGCTCATCCATGGAGCAAGCAGTGAGCATCAGCACCGGTATGTGGGAAGTGACTGATTCTTCCTTGATGCGTCGGCAGCACTCAAGGCCATCCATTACGGGCATCATCACGTCGCAAATCACGAGATCCGGCACGTATTTTGCAGCTTTTCTCACTCCGTCAGCACCGTTTACGGCAGTGATTATGTTGTAGTCGGCACGTAGCAGTTCCCCTACCATCTCCCGGATGTCGCGGTTGTCGTCTATGACCAATACCAATGGCTTGTCTGATTCAAATTCAGAGCTGCCTTCTATATTCTCAAGTTCTGCTTCTACAGCGGATGCCCCTATCTGCTTGTCGACAGTCCGGGAAGTGTCGGCAACGTGTACCACCGGAAGCACCACGATGAATACCGAGCCTTTGTTGAGCTCGCTTTCTACAGTGATTGATCCTCCGTGCAATTCTACGAAAGCTTTAGCCAAGGACAGCCCGATGCCGGAGCCTTTGGGGTGTATGCGGTCTACTTGATAGAAGCGGTCGAAGATATTGCCAAGATCCCTTTCGCTGATGCCTTCTCCCGTATCGGCAACTTTCAGGGTCAGTCTTCCATCATTAATGGCGTATGATATGGTAATTGATCCGTTGTCGCGGGTATATTTGAATGCATTGGATACAAGGTTGAAGAATACTCGCTCCATTTTTTCCACGTCTATGGCAAGATTTATCGGATTATTCCCTTCCGGAGACTCAAGACGCAGTTTTATATCACGCTTACGTGCCAACTGAATGAAAGATTCAGTCCAGTCGCTGATCGTCTGCCGGAAATCAACTTCCGTGAGATGCAGGGTGAGTTTACCATTCTCATATTTGCGGAAGTCGAGTATCTGGTTGATGAGCCGCTGGAGGATTCTCACGTTCTTGTCAGCAATTTTGGTGAGTACCTTCTGCGACTGGGTCAGATTGGAAGCTGACGCAAGCTGAGCCACCGGTTCTGCGATCAGGGTGAGCGGGGTGCGGAGGTCGTGGGATACGTTGGTGAAGAACATCAGTTTAGACTGGGTGGCGTCTTCCAGTTTCTGATTAAGTTCCTGAAGCTGGTCGCGTTGCGATTCCAGTTCGTGGTTTTGCTTCAGCAGTACCTCGCGGTGTCGCTTATGCTGCCAATATACGCGGAGGACGAGGAATACCACTCCGAAAAGAAGTATGATTATCGCCAAGCAGGCATAGAAGAGTGATTTCTGGGTGGCATATTGCGCCCAGTAGTCGTCAATGCGTTTCTTGAGGATTATAATCTTGTCGGTTTCGTCTACGAGGGTCTCGTTCTGTCGCATCAGGATATCAGCGTTGCTGATGTCGACGGCAGATGAGGCGGGAATGATTGTTTCGCGTTCATAGGGTTCTCCTTTAAGGATAGCGAGTGCAGTTCGGATTACTCTGTGACCCTCGGTAGGATAGAGGAATGTGGCGTCGATGATGCTGTCGGCCACCGCCTTGATGCCGATCCCGGGGGCCGCGTCAATGCCGATGATCTTTATATTGTCCCGTCCCAAGGCTTTTGCAGCTTCCGAAGCGCCTATTGCCATTCGGTCGTTGTGAGCGAAAATCACGTCTATTTCAGGGTATATTTTCAGAATGGAGTCTACTGCCGGGATGGCCTCTTCCTTCTTCCAGTTGGCTGTAGCCGTGGCGAGGATATTTCCTCCTTTTGCTGTGAATTCCGTCGAGAATCCTTTATGTCGGCCATCAGCGGGGGTGGAGCCCTTCAGTCCATATATCTCAATTGCGTTGGGTGAGGAGCCGGTGACGCTAAGGGCATAGTGGGCGGCGGCTCTTCCGAGCCCTTCGTCATCGGCCCCGATACGCGCAGTAAAGCTGTCGCCGTCGATATTGCGGTCGAAGATGATCACGGGAATGCCCTTGTCGTATACTTCCTTTATGACCGGGGTGAGGGTAGCGGCCTCATTGGGAGATACTATTATGATGTCGAATCCGTTGTCGACGAAATAGCGGATGTCGTCTATTTGTTTGCGGCTGTCGTCGTCGGCTGATCGGATCTCCACTTCAGCGTCTTCATGATACATTATCTCACGCTGTATCTCATCGTTCATCTTCATGCGCCAGTCGTCTTGGCTGCATTGGGACACCCCGATCCGGTAGACCTTCTCCTCTTTGCAAGCGGGGAAAAGCATGATGCAACAACTAAGCGCAATGTGTATAATGATTCTGGTTAGTTTCATATAGTAAAATTGCCGTATTATTGTTTAGGGAATGTTGCTTAGGCGTAGATGGTCAATGGCCTTCCTGATGAATTCGGGTTTAAATATCTGTCCTTTGCGTGTGCTCCATTTTTGTATCTCAGTGTTGACTGTTGATTCCAATGTGTTTTGGTCTTCCTGTTTCCAGACCGATGCCGGGCAGAGACGGTGAAGAATGAAATCGACGGTCGATAGCAATTCCAAGGAATAATTGGAATAGAAACTCCGCAAAAATCTTTTTGTTTTTTCACAGATTTCCAGGTAAATTTTGCCATTGCATTCATTCAGATATGCGATTGCTTCTTTTTCTGCATCATCCGTAAGCCATATGTAATCGAAAGGTCTGGCCTCAAGTGCTGTCATCCCCTTGATATAGCTGCCGTTGAGGTGATAAAGCACATGTGCTACCTTCCCTCCTGAATAAGGTCCATATGTATAAGGCTTGAAATCAATCTTGAAAATATCCTTGGCGCCAAGCCGTTGCATGAAATAAATCAGTTTTTCGGCAGCGAAAACTGAGGCGAATTCTCCAAACCGGCAGATATCCGCCAGCATTATTATGAGCATAGCACGAGCCGGAGTAAGTCTGATCCGCTCAGACTTCATTTTCTCAGATATCGTAGGGGATGGCTCGTATATATATATATCGCAATCTAAGTCTGATAATGATTCCACCATCATGGATTTCACACGTTGCCATTCCAGACCGCCGTTATGAGAGCCCAGAGCAGGAATAGCTATCGACTTGATTTTCCTTACTTGTATTTCTTTTCTAAGAGTGGCAAGCCCTTGGTATATAAAGTTGTATTCAGAAGGATATCGCCAATGTCTTTTTGTAGGGAAATTTATGATTGTTTTATGTCCGTATGTCTCACTTGATTCCTCTGTGATGAGCATTTCCCCTACATCAAGTTTCTTCTCCTTGCAAATCTGGCGGTATATGCGGTAGTTTTCGGGAAAAGCCTCCTTGAATTGCAAGGCGATACCTTTTCCCATCACCCCCACAGTATTGACCGTATTGACTAAAGCATCCGCCTTACTGTCGAATATGTTTCCTGTAATGTAATGTATCATACTTAAGTCAGAAATAATAATCTGGTACGACTTTAATCATCTTCTCAGCTATGCCATGTTTAAGTAAAATGGCTTTCGCCTTTTCATTATAAACAACGTATCCTCTGATATATTTTGCCGGAATATCGGTTTTGACCAGCAATTCCGCCTCTTTACGTCTCTTAAGGTCGAGATCGGAATCGGAATTCCAGTATTTGGCATAGACATCATCATAATCGATTATCTTATTGATATCTTTCAAGGAATCTTTCCCGAAAAAATCTGTCAATGCACTCAATGCATGTCCGTTCGTGAAGAAACAGTCAAGATCGCTTTCCATGATGTCGTCCAGTCGCAGAACGCAGTATATGATCTTTTCAGCGTTCTGGCGAGTCACTCCGTTGTAGCCGTGTTGTATTACGTAGAGCATCGGTGATCTTGGTCCGAAATAGAAAGGTATACACTCTTGAATACCAATATCTTTGAAAGTCCAGTCTTTCCTGATGTCAATTATCTGTGCATCGCCGATACTTACGTAATTGGGATTGCTATTGGGCGAAGCATAGGTAGTAATCCCATATTTAATAATATGGGGTATGTTTTCAATATGCGTGATGCGAAATGCGTATTTCAGATACTTCCTATTCATTTATGGTAGTCATGGTGTATGGTCTCTCAATATACTGATTATAGGTTAGCCGTAATGTTATCTTTGCAAAGTTAACAAAAATTCAGAATATACACAAAAATGGTCAAAAAAAGATGTCCCGATCCGTGGGAACGGGACATTATCATAGAGGGTGGTATAGAAACACGCGGATGGAGGCTGGAAACCTCCGTTACATGGCTTGAGGAGGATTTGTCAGTCGTTGGATTCGGGGGCGTGGTCGATGAGGTCCATGAAGTCGTCGAGCTTCGGGGTGATGATGATCTCGGTGCGGCGGTTGCGCTGCTTGCCGACTTCGGAGTCGTTGTCGGTGATCGGGTTGAATTCGCCGCGGCCTGCTGCAGACATGCGCTGTGGGTTGATGCCAAACTTGGTCTGTAGCACTTGTACGATAGAGGATGCGCGCAGGGCAGAGAGGTCCCAGTTGTTGCGGATATTGGTCTTGGAGATTGGCACATTGTCGGTGTTGCCTTCCACGAGCACATCGAAATCCTTATAGTCTCCCAGAATCTTTGCAATTTTGGAGAGTGTCTCCATGGCGCGGTCGCTGACTTCATAGCTGCCGCTCTTGAAGAGCATATTGTCTGCGAGAGAGATATATACGACGCCCTTCAGCACTTTCACGTCGACATCCTTAAGTTCTTCTTTGCTGAGGGAGCGTGTCAGGCGATTTGTGAGAGCTATGTTGAGGGAGTCAGATTTTGACTTAGCCTCTACGAGCTGCTTGATATATTTGTTTGATGCATTGATTTCGTCGACGAGTTTGGCGATGTTTACGCTGCCCTGGTTGTTAGCCTCAAGGCTCTTGTCGAGGGTATGCTTTAGCTGGCCCATGCCTTTCTTGAGGTCTTCGTTGCTCTTGTTTGCAGCTTCGAGCTGTGAGGTAAGGTTTTTGGCTTCGGCGTTTACAGTGATGAGTTGCTCACGTGTGGAGTTGTGTTCATTCTGAAGGTTGGAGTATTTGCCTTCAAGATCAGTGTATTTTCCTTGAAGTTCGGCATACTTCTTGTTTGAGACACAGCTTGTGGCGACGAGGCCGAAAAGCACAGCCGCGAGGGCAAGGATTTTAACTTTCATGGCTTTGGTGTTTTAGTTACAGTCTAAATATGTCTATATATATAAACGTAATTTTAACCTAAAATGTTATTTTGATTTAAATTTCGTATGCTCTTTTATTATCATGCAAAGGCGCAAAGGCGCAGAGTTTTCTCAACGATTGACTATAAACAATTAAGGATCAATTATAGCTTCGCGACTCAGTTTTGGCAAGATCGCAATGATAGCGGCCTGCTTCGCATCGGCCGGAATACGCTGAGTTGCTACAGGGTTTTGAGGAGTTTGCGGACGTAGATGCCGATGTTTGTGTCGTGTTTGTCGATACCGAGTTTCTTACGGATTGCGCTGCTTATGTTGACGTGGCTTCGCTTCTTCATGTAGTTGCCCACTTCTTTGCCTCGAAGTCCAATTGCATATAGGCATACATAGTTGATTTCGCTTTCAGTGAGCCCATGCTCCTCGAAATATCGTATAAATTTGGGATGAGACGCCTGAAATGCCAGCCGGTTGCTGTTCATGAATTCCGCTGTATTGTCGGTAAGTTGTTTCACCCAAATATCGTATGGCTCCTCATATTTGGAGTTGTCGGTGATATAGCCTGCCAAAAGGGAATTAAGCATCTCGATACGTGTTTTTATTGCTTGCTGCACTTCCGCAGGGATCTCGTCAGGGGTGTCAAGTAGGGCTTTTAGGCTATCACTTTCTCCTTCTAACACCTCCACCCGATGCGCAAGGTTTTCGGCTTCAAGCGCCTTTTTGTCTCGCTCGAGCTGAAGGTTGGAGTTTTCAAGGGAGAGTCTTTCTTTTTCAGATTTCAGGTTTTCATTTTCCAATTCAGCAGCCCTTGCTGTCTGCACGGCAAGATTCTTTTTTGCTTTGTTGCTACGCAAAAGTAATGCCATGATTATCAAGCTCAGTAGGAGTAATAGGATACCTCCAATGTATCCATATGATTGTTGAAGATGCTTTCGACTTTCTCTTTCTGCCTGAAGTTCCATATTATGTTTTTCTTCAATCGATTGGCTTTTCTGCTCGAATTTATTCGCATTAATTACTTCCAGCCTATGACTAAAGTTCTTATATGTTGAAAAGGCACCTTCATAATCTTTTAAATTTTCAAGAACCATTATCTTAATAGAAAGATATTTTAAGGTGTCATATGTTGCGTTTGATTTATTAAGATTATCAAGAAGATGTATAGCCATATTATTATCTCCAATTCGGTTATATGCATGTGCAAGATTTAGAATGCCATTTACATTATAATACGAGCTATCCGGTGTGTTTTTTATCAGTTCCTTTAAATCTTGATTTGATCCGAACAGATAGTTATATGTCAATAGATGGCTATATAATTTTCTTTTTTGAGAATTATCTAAAAAATCAAATTGAGTGAGTATCTTGATGATACTATCAGCTTGTTCTTCATTTCTCAATATGTTCATGCCGTTAAGGGCGTGAAGTAAACATTCAAATTCTTGTGATTTGTAATGTTTTTTTCTATATATGCTCGCTGCTTTTAGAGAATTATTGGTATATCCATCTATATCATAGAAACTTTGATAGATTGTCGCTTGTGCCACAAGAGTCCTTGCAACAGTTAAAGAATCCTTGCCATCAAAAGCGACATCTAATCCTCTCATAAATGAAAGAACCGCACTATCGCATTCATTTTTGTTTTGGTAGATACGTCCCTGATAATAATAGGTACGCAGTTTTTCATCAGCATTTCCCTTCTTTAGATAATAATCTATGGCTGGCTGAAGAATATCAAATGTTGTGGTGTCAACGTAGTTCTTGTCAAGTGCCATGGACTTAAGTAAGGCAAATCTGGCCTTTTCGCTTTTTTTGGTTATGTCATTTGCACTGATAGAATTTATGATTGAAAGAGCAGAATCAGGGTGGCTTTCCATTAAAAGTTCAGCAAGATCAAGATGGGTTCTAATTGTATCAGAACCGTTGTTGCATCCATTCATAAACACGAGTATAATAAACAGAATTATGGGAATAATTCGAGAAATTTGATGTGACCTTGTTGAATTCATACTGCAAAATTACACAAAATATTTTAGATATGAAAGTATGGAAGTCATTGCGCAGAAATAAATTTAAATAATATTTATAAAGTATTTATTTTTAGAATATTATAGAAATTTTAATTTGCAAAATATGAAACTTTTGATTTGCAAAATGAAAGTTTTAAGCAGTAATTTTGCAACATCGAAATCAACAAAAACATTCAACAAAAACAAAAATGAAAAGGATTTTTTCATTCATTCTCGTAATGATGGCAATTTCACTTCCGATGATTGCAGACAACTCAGGGAGTCAGTCAAAAACACCAGTAGCTTTGGATTATCATCAAATTAACGATGATCCTTCTCCGACAATTCACCGCTCACCTATGCGTATATGTATAGATGCGTACTATGATGCATTTTCCAGAACAATTACCATCGGTTATGTAGGTGAAGCAACTGGAGAAGTACATCTTTATAGGGATGATTTACTCATAGAGTATTCAAATGAAATAAACACTACCTTTATGGTGTTAGAGTCCGGTTGCTACACAATTGAAATCGTAACAGATTCATGGAGTGCGATTGGAAATATTGATATCTAATGAAGTATTTAATCAAATTCTATTATAAATGAAAGAATCGCGCTACAATTATATTATTACAGACGAAGATAAGATCATCGTGTTTAATGGGATCTCCGAAAAATTCTTCGAGATCAAAACCTCCCATTGGCCTTTCTATAAGGAGATTTTTGCAAATCCTGATGCTTATTATGATGGCTACAGAAAATTCATGGACTGTATGCTCGAGGATGGTTTTTTGATCGACCATGAAGATGAAAGTCCCTTAATAGAAAGAAAATTACAAACGTTGCGTAGGCCTGAAGAGTATAGCCTCATGATCCTGCCAACCTACCAATGCAATCTTAGGTGCTGGTATTGCGTGCAGAAACACGAGAACCTATGGATGACAAGAGAGACTGTGGAGAAAATTAAGCTGCATATATCCAATGTCTTGGGAGATCCCAATATCAAGGTCCTGCGGTTGTCATGGTTCGGAGGAGAACCAACATTGTCATATGACATAATGGTCGAGATTACCAGCCATGCACAGGAGATGGCAAGTCTCGCCGGAAAGATGTTCATATGCGACATCACCACCAACGGCACGTTGCTAAATCCCGACAGGATTGAGGAGCTTTACAGGCTGGGCGTGTCTTCATACCAGATAACGATTGACGGCAAGAAGGAATATCATGACACAGTGAAACATCTGGCAAATGAGTCGAGTTTCGAAAAGACAATGAGCAACATTGCCTGCATAGCACGCCACACATACTGCACTGTCAGGTTCAATTACACCAATGCCAATCTCGATCCTGAACCTATCATAGACGACTTGTGCAATAGCTTGGATAAGGATAGCCGAAAAAAAGTGGGCTTCCTGATATATAAGGTCTGGCAGGAAGATGAGAAATTGATAGACAAAGGAAAGCTAAGGAGCCAATCTTGTTTCATCTGTTGGGGTTAAGATAATTAATTGGGGAAGCATAAAGCGATGAAAAGGATCAGATTTAATTTTCCACTGAAGATGTGGAGTGATGTCGGCATTGTATCGGTGCCATTGTTTGCCATTGGGTTAGGAGGGAAGGAGACATGGGCTCTGTGGCTATCGGGCCTTATTATTGTGGTGGCAACTGTAGGATTTATCACAAGTCTACTTATACGTATGAATGACAAGCCCTTGGAAGACTCCCCTATATGCAGGGATGTCGGTATGGCAGCCACATATGTGTGGCCATGCATCCTTACCGGATTCATCCTTGATAATTATGGTATTGACTCCAATCCTTTCTACATTTTTGCAGGTTTCGTCATGGGCATAATCCTTTTTGTCAATCATAATGACCTGATGTGAGTGGAATATCAAGAATTTTTTTGCTCAATCTTGTAACAGATCATCAATGTTTACGTAAAGTTTATATAACCCAGTAAATTTAAACACCTGTCAACAAATATAAGAATAAACGATATGAGAAGTATACTGTCGATCATTTTTCTCTCCCTCATGCTCAAATGCCTGTCCGGGACCATAGAGCCGGCTATGATCACTGAGCCGAATGACACCGCAACAATCGGGAACGCTCCAGACTCCGTGTCAATCTCAGAAAAGATGCTTGATGAGCTGGTGGTATCGCAGAAACTTGTGAGCCATATGGGAAACACGGACAACTACGTGGTGACGAAGAAGATGCTTAAGGACGTCCACGACACCGGGGAGCTGCTCGGAAAGATCGACGGCGCCTTCTACAACCCCCTGTCCGCCGACCTGACTTACTTGGGGTCGGGCAACGTGATAATACTGATCGACAGCGTGGAGCGCGACCAGGCCTACCTGAAGCGGCTCAACCCCAACAGGCTGGCGCGCATAAGCGTGACCAACCATCCATCAGGACAATACAGCGATTACGACGCCGTCATAAACCTTTGCACAAAGAGCACATATGAGGGATATGACGGGAATGTCCTTTCCGAGATAAAAGTGCGCCCGTCGCACAACGAAAGCCGGGACATACTTTCGGGGCTGCGCGACGAGGTCGAGGCGACCTACACCAGGGACAAGTGGAACATCGCCTTATCGGGAAGCTACAGGAGGATAAACGAGAACGAGGGCATTTGGTATGTCAAGGACTACGTCCGCAACGGATATGTGGAGGAGGCGGAGCGCCCGGCGCTGGACAAGCCCAACAAGAAGGTAGTGCATGACGACGGCAATATAAACCTCTGGGTCGACTACAGGTTCTCCAAACGCCATTCCCTGTCGCTCGGGCTCAATGCAAGCCCCGGCTACGGCAAGGTAACGCAAGATCTCAGGCTGAGATACCGGAACGGCACCGGAGACATGCATGAGGGGAGCTACAGGTCTGCCGACAGGCAACGCAATCTCTTTTCTATCAGCCCGTCGCTGAACTACAGGGGACGGTTCGGGAAATGGCAGGCCAATGCCTACCTCCAATACCGCACGACTTCATACGACGGGCTCTGGAATGTGGAGAGGGAGGACTTCGGGCTAACCAACGACCGGCATGTGTCAACGGACTACGTGTGGGCGGGGTTTGACGTGTCACGCAGCTTCTTCGAAAAGCTATACCTGTCGTTCGGGGACGTGGCGACATTCACGCGCTACGACGAGAAGGACCTGCATACCGGCGACATGCTCGCACGGAGCAGCACTTTCCGCGACAAGCTGACGGCGAGCCTGCAGTACTCACTTTCCCCGAATATCTCCTTCGGGATCAACGCCGGCATGACCATATACCACTCAAGGTCAGGCGATGACTCGCTCGATGAGGTGTCCCCGGTATTGGGGGCGAACTTCACGTATTCCGGAAGCAAGGTGCTCCTGCGCCTCAACTATGAGGCCTCGGTGAGATATCCCTCCCTAAACAGTCTTCAGGATTATGGCAGGTTCACGGATTCCCTGATTTTCCGTCAGGGAAACCCGGCACTGAGGAATGTGCTCCGGCATAGGGTCAACGCGAGCCTGACCATGTTCCGGCACCTGACCCTGGCAGGCGAATACATATACCGGGATAAGGCCATATATGAGATCGCTGATGTCGCAACGGGCATGCGCCCCGACGGAGTGACCGGCGACTATGTGGACTATGGCTACAGGAACGGTGATGCCTCGGAGTGGAAGGTCAACCTCACGTTCAACAGGACATGGAGGGAGGCATGGACCTTAGCAGCGACAGCGACCCTGAAGGGCGAACGCGCATCCTACGGAGGGCAGTCGAGGAGAAAGATACTCCCCATATATGACTGGTACCTGATGTACAACATCCGCAAGGCTGACCTGCAGGTTTATCTCAGCGGCGCCCTTCAATCTGATCTCGTGGTGACGCCGCAGCAGCTCGGGTGGGGACGGTCTGACGGGTATGCGCTGTCCATGATAAAGTTTCTCGACAAGGGCAAGATACAGATCATAATGATGTGGAACATGCCGTTTCATTTTGTAAATAAGCCTTACAAGAGCGTGATGAGTTCACCGGCGCTTGTCGAGACATGGAGCTCTGACAGTCACCGCAGGGTTGACAATGCCCTCATGTTCACTTTCGTATGGCGCTTCTCAGGCGGCGACAAGACCCGCAACTATAGCCGAAAAACTGAATCTGTTGAAATTTTTTAATAATCAAGCAGCTGTAAAGATGTGAGCAGGGAATTTTGATACGGCAGATATAAAAAACCGTGTATTAGATATTAAAAAATGTGACATGCAACAAATTTAATATCTAATACACGGTTTTTTATTGTTGATTTTCAGGAAATGTTGTAGTTTTGCATCGTCGAAACGATAGGATTTAAGCAGCCGGCTATCAGTTGCCTGTTTTAAGTCTTCCGACATTCGAGACGCGACATTTATGTATAAAGATTAGATAGGTTATTAAGTTTTTAGGTTTATTAGGTTCGACAGTGCTACGAAAAACACCAAGGTAAAAAGTTTTTTAGGTTCGGAAGCATCCGTGAGGGTCAGGCAAAGAGAGCTGCCCTCCGGATGCAACATTAAAAAAGGAATAACAAAAAAGACAATATATATGACTAATATCAAACGATTCATCACAGCAATGACTGCAATGGGAATAATAGCGTCGGCTATCCCGGCAGTGGCTGCCGACGGCCTTGAGATAGATCATCTCGGCGTCAACAACACACTCGTCAGAGTGACGGGAGGGGATCAATATCTGATGCTTCCCGTGCAGGAAAGCATGGATGATGCACGCATCAACGTGCTCGTTGACGGCAAGATCGCCGAGACCATCTATGTGCGTCTCGCCAAATCAAAGACCGATTTCCTGGTGCCTTACGACCTTTCTCCATATAAGGGGAAAAACGTGATTTTTGATATTGTGACGCCCCAGAGCCGCAGTTCCGTAAGAGAGGCAAAGGAAGACACCTGCTGGAAGGGAATCACCCTTACCGAGACTCTCGATATCCAGGACAATGAGCAGCAGTATCGCCCGGCGTTCCACCACGCTCCGCTCTATGGCTGGATGAATGATCCGAACGGAATGTTCTACAAGGATGGTGTCTGGCATCTATACTATCAGTATAATCCATACGGATCCAAGTGGCAGAACATGACATGGGCTCATTCCACTTCGAAAGACCTCATCAACTGGAATCACGAGCCAATCGCCATACGCCCTGACGGACTCGGCTCCATCTTCAGCGGAAGCAGTGTCATCGACCACGAGGGGACAGCAGGCTTCGGCAAAGATGCCGTCATAGCACTTTTCACTTCTGCCGGGACAAGCCAGATGCAGAGCCTTGCCCACAGCTCAGACAATGGCATGACTTTCTCAGTCTATCCGGGCAACCCTATCCTCACCCTTGAAAGTGAGGCCCGCGACCCGAATATGTTCTGGAACAAGGAGACTGGGGAGTGGAACCTTGTGCTCGCCCACGCCCTTGACCATGAGATGCTTTTCTTCACTTCTCCCGACCTCAAGAACTGGACACTCCAGAGCGGTTTCGGCAAAGGAGAAGGATGCCAGGATGGAGTGTGGGAATGCCCTGACCTTTTCGAGCTTCCCGTAGAAGGCACAAACGAAAAGAAATGGGTGCTGATATGCAACATCAACCCTGGTGGACCCTTCGGAGGATCAGCCATCCAGTACTTCACAGGAGATTGGGACGGCAAGACATTCAAGGCCGATACCGATGCCCAGGGAAAAGTGCCGACCAAATGGCTTGACTTCGGCAAAGACAACTATGCACTCGTAAGCTGGAGCGACGCTCCGGACGGACGCCGCACTGCAATAGGCTGGATGAGCAACTGGCAGTATGCTGCCGACGTGCCGACATCCCAGTTCCGCAGCGCCAACACACTGCCTCGCGAGATAGGTCTTTTCAAGGGTCCTGACGGCATGATCTATGCTTCCAGTGCGCCGTCTCCCGAGCTCACCTCACTGCGTGGCAAACTCGTGCTCAGCAAGGGGAGCGTAAAGGCAGGCAAGAATCCTACAAGCTTCGCACTTCCTGCGGCTAACAACGGCATCTGCGAGATACTTCTTGACATTGATGCCGGGGCAGGAGAGGACGTGAAAGTATCTCTCTCCAATAAAGCCGGCAACAAGGTAGACATGGTGTATGATGCCAGCAAACATACCTTATCGTTTGACCGTCGAGAAAGCGGAATAGTCAACTTCAGCGAAAATTTCCCTGCCGTCACAGTCTCTCCGACATTCGAGACTGCAGGAAAGATTTCACTCCGCATATTTGTCGACAAGTCAAGCATCGAGGTGTTTGGCAACGGCGGACAGTTTGTCATGACAAATCTTGTATTCCCCGTCGAACCATATAGCACTCTTTCCGTTTCTTCTAATGGCGGGAAAGCCAAAATTTCTTCTCTCAAAATTTACTCACTGAAAAACTAATACGACCCAACTATGGCACAAACAATTGCAACCGATCGCAAATCGTCGATGATGCAGCTGATCCCGGTGATGCTCTGCTTCTTTTCCATGGGATTTGTTGATCTCGTTGGCTCTGCCACCAACTTCGTAAAAGCAGACCTCAATCTTTCCGGCGCTCAGGCAGGTTTCATACCCTCTCTCGTGTTTTTCTGGTTTCTTATCTTCTCAGTGCCTACAGGCATGTTGATGAACAAGATAGGACGTAAGAAAACAGTGATATTCTCGCTGCTTCTCACTCTGCTCTCTCTCGTAATCCCAATCTTCGGTGAAGGCTACTACACTATGCTTATAGCATTCTCGCTCCTTGGAATCGGCAATGCCGTGATGCAGACATCGCTCAACCCTCTTGTCTCAGGGCTCATCAATCCGGCACGATTGGCATCAACGCTTACCTTCGGCCAGTTTGTAAAGGCATTGGCTTCTCTTCTTGCTCCATATCTGATGGCATGGGGTGCGGCAGCCATGATGCCAACCTTCGGACTTGGCTGGAGAGGCGTATTTCCGATCTTTGCAGCTGTCTGCCTTCTTTCTATCGCAGCACTCGGCGCGACTCCTATCGAGGAGGAACAGCCTGACAAGGTGACAGGTTTCAAAGAGTGCATCGTGCTTCTGCGCATACCGTTTGTGCTCCTCTGCTTCCTTGGAATCATGTGTCATGTAGGTATAGACGTAGGCACTAACACCTTTGCCCCACAAATCTTGACTGAAAAATTCGGTCTCAGTGTTGAAGACGCGGTGATAGGCACTCAGATTTACTTCTATTTCCGCACGGGTGGCTGTCTGTTGGGCTCATATATCCTTGCCAAGATGTCGGCAAAATCATTCTTCGCCTTCAGTGTCTTCTGCATGATGCTCGGTATGATAGGTCTCTTCATAGCTTCATCCCAGTTCCTCGTGCTTGCGGCTATCGCCTGCATCGGTTTCGGCAACTCCAATATCTTCAGCGTCGTGTTCGCACAGGCTCTTAATCGTCAACCTAATGAGAAGAACGAGGTTTCCGGCCTTATGATCATGGGTCTATTCGGAGGCACGGTGTTCCCACTCTGTATGGGTTTCGCTCAGGATGCAGTAGGAGTGGCTGGCGCAGTGGCTGTGATGACACTCGGCGTGATCTATCTGGCGTTCTATACGCTTAAGATTAAGAATGCTTAATTGAATCTTACATGATTTATCATGGTGTATCATGATGTATCATGATAAATCATGGATAACTTAACAAATGAAAACTCAACAAAATACAGACATGAAAGACTTTGTAGTTGGAATGGGTGAGGCCCTCTGGGACATCCTTCCTGAAGGAAAGAAAATCGGCGGTGCTCCCGCAAACTTCGCATATCACGTTTCTCAGTTCGGACTCCCAAGCTGTGTAGTAAGCGCGGTGGGTGACGACCATCTCGGCAAGGAGATCCTTGATAATTTCACATCAAAGGGTCTTAACCAATTGATCTCGGTGGTTCCCTATCCCACCGGTACGGTTCAGGTGGAACTTGATGAGGCCGGTATCCCTATCTATGATATAAAGGAAAATGTGGCATGGGACAATATCCCTTTCAACGAGGCTCTTGAAGGTCTTGCAAAGAAGACCAAGGCTGTATGCTTCGGTTCGTTGGCTCAGCGTAATGTGGTTTCGCGTGAGACGATCGGCAAGTTCCTTGACGCAATGCCAAAGAATGAAGACAACCTTGTGGTGTTTGACGTAAATCTCCGTCAGGGTTTCTATAATAAGGAAATCCTCACAAATTCGATGGAGCGTTGCAATATCCTCAAGATCAACGATGAAGAACTGGTCACTGTAAGCCGTATGTTCGGTTATCCAGGTATAGACCTTCAGGACAAGTGCTGGATCCTTCTCGGCAAGTACAACCTGAAGATGCTCATACTGACTTGCGGCGTCAATGGAAGCTATGTGTTCACTCCGGGCAATGTTTCCTTCCAGCCGACTCCGAAGGTTGAGGTTGCTGACACTGTAGGTGCAGGCGACTCTTTCACGGCAGCCTTCATTGCAAGCATACTCAAAGGAAAGTCAGTGCAGGAGGCTCATTCAATCGCAGTGCGCACATCTGCATTTGTCTGCACCAAGAAAGGAGCCATGCCCGTGCTTCCCTCCGATCTGACGGAGTGATGCGTTTCGCGTGGTGCGTGATGCGACTTTGACTTAGGCGAAAGCTGTAATGTTAATCCATCTTCTTTAAATTTGAAGCCCCCTGCCGCATACGATGCGGCGGGGGCTTTGCCATTAATCTAATCGGAGAATTTGAGATGGGGTCTAAATTTGCAGAAATAAAAAAAAAACATTAATTTTGTCAGAGTAATATATTTGTCATGTCAAATCCAAAAGAGTTGTCATGACAACCGGGTAGAGCCTAATATCTGGCTCAATGGTCATTGCAGTATACCATATGTTTGAGTATAAGAATAATAAAGATAAAACTTTTTTAATAGGGGTCTATAGGAGTGATAAACCCCATATCGATTGGATATTGGGAACAAATCCAAGACGATATCAAAAACTATATAATATTAGATATAATCATGATATCTTTTCCCAAAGGAATGGAGGAGTCTTGGCAGAATTAAAGCCGGATTATGTTTTGATATACGATTTTCAAAGTCCGAAAGATAGCTATCATTTGTTTGAATGTGTGAATTCAAGCATTAAAACAGAAGAGGAGATGCAAAACCTTTCTTATCCTTCCCCGAAAGGAGATTATATAGTCTTTACTTTAGATGAGGAATTGGAAGCAGAACCTATCGATATTCCGGGACTTATCAAAAATATGGAAGAAGATAACAATCATGCAGCGTATTCTCCAAGAATAATTCGCGGGAGTAAACTGTCATTGTTTGTTGATAAGAATATGACTTCGCCGGAAATCCTATCTTCAGAACAGAAAAATGTATTAAGATTTATAGATATTTTTGCAGGTATAGGAGGTATAAGATGTGGCCTGGAACAAGCTGCCCGGAAGAAAGGACTTGACCCCGTGTGTGTTATGACTTCTGAGATCAAATCTTATGCAGTTGAAGTCCTTAAATCAAATCATCCAGGGGAAACAATAGTAGGAGACATAACAAAGGTTTCATCCGATAGCATTCCTGAGTTTGATATCCTATGTGCCGGCTTTCCGTGTCAAGCTTTCAGTGCTGCGGGGAAAAGACAGGGATTTGCCGACACAAGAGGCACATTATTTTTTGAGGTTGAGAGAATTCTGAGGGACAAACGACCTAAAGGGTTTATTCTGGAAAATGTTGAAGGTCTTGTGAATCATGACGGAGGAAAGACGCTCAAGGTTATCGTCGATAGATTGACTGAATTGAAATATAAGTTTGATTTCAGGGTGCTTAATTCTAAATTCTTTGGTGTTCCACAAGAAAGAAAACGTATATATATAGTAGGAAGTATAGCGACAACACCGGATTTGGATGGTTTCGATGTCATCGAAAGTAAGTTGAGCGATGTCCTCGAATCGGGATTACCTACGGAAAATACTCCTTTTATCAGGAATCTACTGAATAAATATACGATTGAGCAATTGTATGGTAAATCTATCAAAGATAAGAGAGGAGGGGAAGGGAATATCCATAGTTGGGATCTTGAGATCAAAGGTCCGGTCAGTGCAGAGCAGAAACAGCTGTTGGACAGCATACTTACTGAAAGACGCAAAAAGAAATGGGCAGAAATAATCGGGATAGACTGGATGGACGGCATGCCATTGACAACTGAGCAGATAGGGTCATTTTTTGATTCTCCCGATCTTCAACATTTGCTTGATGACCTTACGGAAAAGAAATATCTTAAATTCGAGCATCCTAAGAAGTTGGTAAAAGAAAAAGATGCAAACGGCAATGCTATTTCTACTCGGATATACGATGAAACGAAGCCAAAAGGATATAATATTGTTGCCGGGAAATTAAGCTATGAGATAAACAAGATATTGTCTCCTGAAGAAATAGCACCGACATTAGTGGCAATGGATATGCAAAAGCTTTATGTTGGAGATAACGGTGGTTTGAGAAAATTGTCTTTGCGAGAAGGTCTCCGTCTATTTGGATACCCTGACAATATTAAATTTGATGTGTCTGAAAAAGATGGTTTTGATCTCCTCGGTAATACGGTTGTTGTACCGGTTATAGAAGCTGTTGCGGAAAGACTTCTGGACACATTTGAAAACATATAAACCGATAGAAGAATGAGATTAACAGCACAAGAAATATTCGACAAGCTTGTCAATGACGATAAGATTCTGACTAAGAAAGGGCGTATAACATTCTCGTTGGGTGAAATAGATATAATTGTCAGGCAAAAGGATGTCGTAGGTAATATAATGCAGGAATGGATGGAAGGTTGGTTCAGAAAGAACGATATAGAGTTTGCTCCTAATGATAACACCCAGATGCCTCCTGATTTTTATCTTAACCCCCAAAATAAAAAGCTTGATTTACTTGAAATAAAGGCTTTTTATTATAAAAGGGGACCAGGTTTTGATATCGCTGATTTCCGTATGTATGAGAAAGAAATAGCCCAAAAACCATGGATGTTGGATGTGTCATATCTGATTTTTGGATATGACATGACAGAAGATGGCATCGTTACAATAAAAAAGGTATGGCTTAAGAAGGTATGGGAATTATCCCGACCGATGAAATCAGGGAATAACAAGACAGTCTGGCCAATCAATCTCCAGATTAAGCAAGGCACGGTGCATAAGATACGTCCTGCAAAATGGTATGGAATATCCAAAGACTTTGCTGTCTATAGCAATATGGAGGATTTTCTTGCAGCAATGGAGGAAACCGTTTACAAGAACAAGGATACAAGGGATGATGGACCGGATTGGCTTTCTACACTCATAAAAAATTACAAGGACTTCTATGGGATTGATTTGAATCTGCCAAGATGGAAGGATATTGAAAGAAAATATGTATTGCGTTGAATGCTTATTATGGGGACTTTGATCGAATCTTTTCCAAAAGTAGGTAAAAACAACCACTTTTGGAAAAGATTCGATTTTTTGCAGATCTATTATTGGACTTGAGATATATTGGAGGAAACCTAAAGATGATGCTATGTGTTGAAAGGACAATCTATATAATTTGGTAAAATTGATTCAGGCATTTGGTAATTTCAGGTCAGATTGCTAAGAAACAGTGAGTTGCGTCATTATTACCAAACGTTTGGCGCATGGGAGTTTTGAGGAGGAAACCGCATTCTGTAATTTTGCGGTGTCGAAAGACAGGAACCTTTTCATGAACTAAA
>JAIDUH010000167.1 GCA_029060285.1 Muribaculaceae bacterium
ACAATGATAAGTTCCGTCATCTGGTTGATAAGTATAATGGAGACAAGTATGTAAAGAGTTATACTTGTTGGAATCAATTACTTACACTAATGTTCGGTCAACTTTCCAGTCGAGAGAGTCTGCGAGACCTTATCGTTGCTATGGAAGCACATGCAGGAAAACTCTATCATCTCGGTATCGGAAAATCTGTAACGAGGAGCAATCTTAGCAAGGCTAATGAGCAACGCGACTATCGCATCTTCGAGGAGTTTGCCTTCTTTATGATCGGGGAGGCCCGCAAGCGTAGGATACAGAAAATATTCGAGCTTGACGGTCATGTATATGCCTTCGACTCTACTACCATAGATCTATGTCTTTCGGTGTTCGAGTGGGCCAAGTTTCGTAAACACAAAGGTGGCATCAAGATGCATACTCTTTATGATGTGGAAGCGCAAGTACCTGCTTTTGTGCATATTACCCCTGCGAAGATTCATGATTCGAAAGCCATGCCGGAGATTCCATACGAGAAGGGAGCTCACTATATCTTCGACCGGGGATACAATGATTTCGGCAATCTTTACACAATCAACCGTATAGAGGCTTTCTTTGTCGTCAGGGCGAAGACCAATGTCAAGTTCAAGCCCGAGACCTGGAAACGACGTCTGCCGGAGAACGTTATATCTGATTCCACAGGCTGCTTCACGGTCTATAAAAACGCCAAGGATTATCCTGAAAAACTCCGAAAGATTGTCTGCGTTGACCCCGAAGACGATACCAGATATATCTTCCTCACCAACAATCTGACGGCATCTGCCGAGACAATAGCCGAGTTATATCGCAATCGATGGAGCGTGGAACTGTTCTTCAAATGGATCAAGCAGCATCTGCGTATTAAGAAGTTCTGGGGAACATCAGAGAATGCCGTACGCATCCAGATATATTGTGCTATAATTACTTATTGTCTGGTGGCAATAGTGCAGCAAGATATGAAGCTGGAGCGAAGTATCTATGAAATACTTCAAATCCTTGGAATATCGTTGACTGACAAGACCCATCTGAGAGATCTCTTCGACAAATCGAATTTCAAAAATGTCAATGTTCTCTATGGTTCAAGTGAACCGAATTTATTTAATTTTTAACCACGTCCATTTTTAGGGGACAGTAGTGAATTAATAGATAAGTTCTATTGAACTTCGTCTTCAGGACATTGGTCACTCTTTTATATTTATTGGATTTACTATTCTTCCATATATATATTTACCATTCTCCCATACATAAAGGTTGCTGAGCCTTGGATCAAGTTGAATTGTAACGGACGGTATCGAATCCATTACTGAGTCAATCCGGGCTAAGGTCCTGTTGAGACGATCCAATTCGGCTATGGTGATCACTTTCCCATTCTTAGCTCCCTCTGGAGATAGGAGAACAAAATCCAATTCAGAAGAATTGATGTCTTCGACATCGTGCCATCTGTCTATGACAAATATCCTGTTGTTCTCCTGTTTTGGAATACATAGCTGAATGGTGTGTATATCAGACATGTCGTAATCGATGTCAATGAAGTCCGTTCCCTTTTCGTTCCCGTCTCTGTAGACGAATACCCTGAAATTCCCGGTCTCCAACTTCTCAATGTCAATGGAAATGTCGGCCTCTCTCACATGGAAGTTCTTATCTTCCCAGCATGAGGACAACAAAGGCAAAACCATGGATAGAAGGATCATCACCTTAATTTTTTTCATTAATTTTGAAGTAAATATCATATTTCACATTAATGGTGTGTTGTTAAAAAAATGGAAGCATCTTAGGTCGCAATACCTATTTATTGAAGATCAACGATTTCAATGTCTGCTTGAAAATATACCCTTTTGCTTTCTCATTTGATCTTACCAGGTTGACAATCTGTATCGCAGCCGGTGTACCCCAAAATCCAAGAGTCCAACCGAAATATTGAGCAGCCTGACTCGAGACACCTTCTATTGCTGGAGATCCTTTTACAATCGATTGATAACCGTCAAAACCAATGCGTGCCACCGCCCAAGGAAGTCCGTTTGCTCCGGCTATATAGCCGGCCCCTATGTTGCCGATATCCCTCGCTGAAGCATAGATTCGCGTACCGTCTTTGGCTGCATGCAAAGGCATGCCCCGGTAGTGATTCCCTCTTGCTTTAAAATCATATTGTTTTCTATTTCCGGCATTGACCGCGTAGCCATCAATAAGCGGGGGATTATCATTGATCAGTCCGGAGAGGAACTCCTTACCGCTTAAGTCGTTAGGATCAATGATGGCACCGTGTACCCAGTTTCCTTGCTGACCTGCGGTTTCCCCACTATCATAGAATGAATACATAGTCGCAGACTGCCCTATTGACTTGCCTCTTACCAAATGTTTGCCGTCCTCACTCTTTTGATATACGTATATGTTCTTGTCCTTATCATTAAGATCGCCACCTATCACTTGGTAAGTTCCATCTCCCAGATCGGTAACCCAAGTGCTTCGTCCGTCAGGGTCGAACGCATTTGCCGGATTGTTCCCACAATATAGGTATGGAGATAAGTGCTTGGTATCTTCGCATAAAGGATCTATGCTTGTGAAGGCGGGGACGGCAGGATAGTAGTTGCGGGCTCCGAAGTCGTACTCGTTGAGGCCGTTGGCGGAAGCAGTAACAAATATCGAAGGGTAATATTGGAGGATTTGACTGCACATGGGGATTATTGGGTTAGCGTCCGCAAGTTAGTGAAAATAACGTTTGTTTGCAAATAATTTTTGAGAAAAATACAAAACTATGCTGTAGAACATATGTTTTTGTAGGTTTTTGTTTTTTGTTGGTGGATTGGGGAATTTTGATTAATTTTGCGGTATGAAGAAGGAAAAGTTCTCTTTGAAGAAAAGAGCAAGGTCGTTCGGATACGCCTTCAACGGCATAGCGACGTTGCTTCGCGACGAGCACAATTCACGCATCCATCTGTTTGCGATGGCGTGTGTCATCGTGCTTGGATTGCTGCTCGGAATCTCGCCGACGGAATGGTGCATAGTGGCCCTCTGCTGTGGAGGCGTTCTGATGGCAGAGGCCATGAACTCAGCAGTCGAGGCCATCGCCGATCTCGTAAGCCCTGATTTTCATCCGCTAATCAAGAAGGCGAAGGATGTAGGAGCAGCCGGAGTGCTGATGATGGCTATTGCGGCCGCTGCCGCAGGACTGATCATCTTCCTTCCGAAGATAATAGCACTTTTCAGCTAATAGTCATCATTCATATATAATCCCCCCAATAACCCAAACAATCATGATAGCCATAATAAACGGGCCCAACCTTAACATGCTGGGGCGCAGGAATCCGGCAGTCTACGGAAGCAAGACATTCGAGGATTTTCTCCCCGAGGCGGAAGACCTCGTGCTTGAGCTTACCGATGGACAGGGCTCGCTCGAATATTATCAATCCAACAGCGAGGGTGAGATAGTCAGCCGAATTCAGGAACTCGCTTTCGATCCTGTATGCCAGGGCATGGTCATCAATCCCGGAGCTTACGCTCATTATTCATATGCCATCCACGATGCCGTGGAGATGTCGCCGGTACCTGTCATAGTAGTCCACATATCAAACATTCATGCCCGGGAGGAGTTCCGGCACAAGGATGTTGTGGTAGGAGCCGCAAAAGGGACTATATGCGGACTCGGACTCGATGGATATCTCCTGGCAATTCGCGCCTTGCTTAAACAACAATGATGAACTACGAGATCGAATCATCACTGGACGCATACGTCGACACACATATTTCTCCAGAACCAGAATATCTAAGACGCCTCACACGCGAGTCACACCTGCGCCTTGTCAACGGCCGCATGGTTTCCGGCCATCTTCAGGGCCGGCTCCTCAAGATGCTGACACAGCTATGTGCGCCAAAGCTCGCCGTGGAGCTCGGCACCTTCACAGGTTATTCCGCACTATGCATAGCCGAAGGGCTTCCGGAATATGGACGCTTGGTCACCATTGAGGTTGATGACGAACTGGAAGACTTCATCCGTCGCCAGCTTGAAACGACCGAACATGGAAGAAAAGTTGAACTCCGTATCGGATCAGCTATAGATGTCTGTCGGGAATTTCCCGACGGATCGGTCGATATGATGTTTATCGACGCCGACAAACGCCAGTATCCCGCCTATCTTGAAGAGGCGGCACGAATGCTGCGTCCCGGAGGGCTTATCATAGCGGACAACACCTTATGGAGCGGACATGTCTGCGATCCTGCATATGAAAAAGATTCACAGACACGAGGAGTTAGGGAATTCAACGACATGGCCACCTCGCTCCCGGACTTCGAGACCGTCATACTGCCTCTCAGGGACGGGATAACCCTCCTTCGCAAAAGCACAATGCACAATTCATAATTCACAATGCACAATTCATAATTCATAATCAGCTACCCTCAAGCTAAAGCAAGTCATAATGCACAATGCATAATTAGCTGCGCTCAAGCAAAAGCAAGCCTAAGCTTTCACGGCTGATCTACAACACACACTCAGAACTTATTCGAAGGATTCGGCGTTATGTACGTAGAAGTATAATTCATGAATTGCTTGATTCATGTCACCAAGAATTATGCATTATGAATTATGAATTACGAATTAAAAAAGGAATGACTATGGAATCTAAAAGACAAGCTAAAATATCGAGATTAATTCAGAAGGAACTCAGCGAGATTTTCCGTCGCCAGACAGCCGCAATGGGAAATGTACTTGTGTCTGTGAGTGCAGTCCGCGTCTCTCCAGACCTTTCAGTCGCAAAGGCATACCTCAGTATTTTCCCTCCTGAAAAGAGCAATGAGATTCTTGAGAATATCAAGAAACAGAGCAAGACAGTCAGGTATGAGCTGGAGAAGTCCGTAAAGAATGTACTACGTAAAATTCCTACCCTCGCATTCTATCTCGACGACTCCCTCGACTACGCGGAGAATATCGACAGGCTACTGGCATCCGACCCGATCAAAGGAACAGCCGACGACTATGTCGACCCCGATGAGTTGAAAAAGAGTTCTCAAGACTGAACGTGAAGTCAATACCTTTCATCATCGCGCTGCGGTATCTTTTCGGAAAGAAATCGCACAGTGCCGTCAATGCTATCGCGCTTGTCTCGGTGGCAGGCGTCGCTGTCGCCACAGCCGCCGTAGTCTGTGTACTTTCCGTCTTCAACGGATTTCACTCAGTACTTACGGAACGCCTCGACACCCTCTCGCCCGACCTCATGGTGAGCCCGCGGGAGGGAAAGACCATCTCCAACGGAGACTCCTTGGCTATAGAAATAAGTAAAATCAAGGGAGTGGAGGTTGCCACCCCTACCCTAACCGACAATGCTCTCGGTTTTTTCAACGGACGCGAGACTCCCGTGACTCTGAAAGGGGTGGTTCCTGAGCAATACTCGAAGGTGACGGCAATAGACTCACTGCTCGTCACGGGTGGGGTTCCCCTAAAGGATGCAGAGACCTCCAATCCTGTTCTCCTCTCAATCGGGCTGGCATACAAGCTCGTCATGTTTGACTACAGCAAGCCGCTGATGGTTTTCGCTCCGAAAAGGACGGGGCGTTTCAACCCAGCCAACCCCGCGGCAGCCTTCGTGATGGATTCGGTGTATGTCGCCGACGTCTTCCAATCAATGCAGGACAGCTATGATGAAAACACAATCTTCACAGATATCTCTTTGGTCAGGGATCTCCTACTCTATGACCGCGAAGCGTCAGCAATAGAGATAAAGGCTGCTCCGGGAACGGACACCAGCCGTCTGCTCGGCGAGATCTCTGCCCTCATAGGACCTGAATACATCGTCAAAGACCGGCTGATGCTTCAGCAACTCAACTTCAGGATGGTCCAGATAGAGAAATGGATGACTTTTCTCCTTCTTTTCTTTATTCTGATAATAGCTTCCTTCAATATCGTCACTACACTCTCAATGTTAGTGCTTGAAAAGGAAGATTCCATGCGAACAATGTCGGCCATAGGAATGAGCCGGCGCCAGATAGCCGGAGTATTCCGCTGGGAGAGCGTCCTCGTATCGCTTTTCGGAGGCATCATCGGCTTGACACTGGGCACCATCCTATGTCTGATTCAGGAGAAATTCGGCTTCATCACCATCGTAAACGCAGATCCAGATCTTCCACCTGTCGCATACCCTGTCATGCTGAAGATGACCGACCTTGCAATCACGACAATCCCTATAGCGGTCATCACAGCCATCTGCGCCTGGGTAGCGGGAGCATTCGCCAAATCGAGGATGAACGGTTAGGCCAACCTATTAACTCCATCATAAACCATAAAGCCTTACGAAATAAGATTTTTGACTTTTTGCTACAAAAAATTTGTTTGCACTATTGTTTATTTGCATTTTTTATCTTAACTTTGCAAAGAAAAGTCGCAGATACCGAATCCGATTCTTGAATCGGTGATGAAAAATGCGAGAATCCATCACCCGAACTAAACTAAAACAAGACAACTGAAATCATGGAAAAGGTCGATAATCTTGACAGAAAGATCCTTAACATCATCATGAACAACGCGCGCACTCCGTCGAAAGACGTTGCAATTGTATGCGGAGTGTCACGCGCCGCAATCCACCAGCGCATCCAGCGCCTCATAGAAATGGGTGTGATCACCGGTTCAGGCTACGACGTAGACCCTAAGAAACTCGGCTACAACACCTGCACATACGTAGGCGTGAAGCTTGAGAAAGGCTCAATGTACCGCGGAGTGGTAGCCGACCTCGAGAATATCCCTGAAGTTGTGGAATGCCATTTCACTACCGGCCCCTACTCCATGCTCATGAAGGTGTTTGCCCGCGACAACCAGCACCTGATGGAACTTCTCAACGACCGTATACAGCACATAAAGGGCGTCACCGAGACAGAAACTCTCATCTCGCTTGAACAGTCCATGAACCGTCAGATCAAACTCGATACAGACGATGCAAAATAAAAAGACAACAATCTACACAATAGTGGCGGCTCTGCTCTTAGCAGTGGTCGCCTTTATGTTTTTCTTCCCTGATGCTATGGAGGGAAGAGTGCTCCAGCAGCACGATATACAGCAGGGCATCGCCAACGGCCATGAGCAGCAGACATTCCGGGCAGAGACCGGAGAAAGCACACGCTGGACCAACTCCCTCTTCGGAGGCATGCCAACATTCCAGATATCGCCCTCCTATCCAGCCAACGACCTACTGAGCTGGATCCAGAGTGTATATTTCCTCGGACTCCCGTCACCGGCCAACCTACTCTTCGGCATGATGCTGGGATTCTTCATAATGTTTC
>JAIDUH010000168.1 GCA_029060285.1 Muribaculaceae bacterium
CAACCAACTCTAGTCATAGGGTAAACACGAATCAGTAAACATACAAAATCGAGTCAACCTTTTTCAGGAACACACAAGTTTTTAGTATATTTCCGGAATTCTCGGAAAATATTTCGATTTATTTCCGGAATTTTCGGAAATTATTTGTAACTTTGTCCGCATGAAACGGAAAGAAGTACTTCAAGGAATAATAATGACTATGCAGAGGGAACTGCCTTTCTCTGTGATAGAGCGTGATCTTAAACTGCCAATAGACTCGGAACAAATCGTTACCGTTTCCGGAGTAAGGCGGTGCGGAAAATCATCAATGATGAAAATAGTCGCCAATACATTGCTTGCAAAAGGGATTGACCGAAAAAGAATCCTTTGGGTAAACTATGATGATGAGCGCCTTTATGGTATGTCTACCGATGAACTTGATGAAGTGATTCAGGCATATAGAGAGATGTTTCCTGATATCCCTATATCAGAACTTTATATTTTCTTTGACGAGATACAGGCAATCGATGGCTGGGAGCTTTTTGTGCTTAGGCTTTACAAGTCTTATTGCAAAAATCTATATATATCAGGAAGCAACGCCAAGATGCTTTCCTCTCAGATAGCTACTGCATTAAGAGGATGGCCATTAGAATATCAAGCATTTCCCTTAGCATTCGATGAGTATTTGAGATTTAAAGGATTAGATGCCTCTCAATTCACAGAAGAGGGAAGAGCAAAACTTATTACATATTGCAGGGAATACCTTCATGCAAGTGCTTTCCCGGAAGTAGTGCTTATGGAAGAGAAGTCTCTGCAAATAAGAAAAGTCCAAGGGTATTTCAATACCATGCTTTTCCGCGATCTCATCGAGCATTACTCGCTGTCGAGCCCGGAGACGGTACGTTATTTTTTGAAACGACTGATGGCTAATCTTTCAAAACCCACTTCAATAAACGCCATATTCAATGACCTGAAATCACAAGGCAAAAGGCTTGATAAGAACAAACTGTATGAACTGGCTGATATGGCATGTGATATCTTTCTGTTTTTCAAGGTCAACAGATGGTCGGAGTCGTTAATAAAGGAAAATGCAAGATCGCCCAAATATTATTTCATAGACAACGGTATGCGAAACGCAGTAATCATGCCACAAAGTGACGATGACGGCAAATTGCTTGAAAACACAGTATTCCTGCATCTCCGACGTAGTCTTGACCCTATGAAGAAGATAACCTACTTTAATGAGGATGTGGAATGTGATTTCGTAGTACAGCAGGATGAACATATCGAGAAACTGATACAGGTGTGCTGGACCTTAGCAGACAGCAAAACCCTACAGCGTGAAATCCGTGGACTGAAAACTGCGTCGGATGTCACCGGGTGCAAAGACTGCAGTATTATCACTTTCGATGAATCAGATGAGTTAGTGAGTGATGGAATAGAGATCAAGGTCTTACCTATCTGGAAGTGGTTGCTTTCCTCACCTTTTGAATAATTTGGCCTCCGATGAGCGATAAAATTTCAATCAGATTTTATAATGACCGTCCTGTTCGTGCTGTATGGGATGAAAGGAGGCACCTCAATTGGTTAGCGCCACTAACCAGTTGAAGTTGAAAGCACCTGATGGCAAGCTACGTCTAACTGACACACTTGATGCACAAGGCGTTACGGAACTTGCCAAGCATATGCCCAACAACGAAGCACTCGTATTTGGCTGGATCTAATGCTTAAACGATCTCTGAGAAAATGTGTCGACTGGAGTCAGATTGACAAAAACGAATATCTGAATGCCATACAAGAGAGTGTAATAGATCCCACGCATATCAAGAATTTAGTAGAGGCGGCATTGACAACGCATATAGATGACCGAGAGATGTTTATGAAAGGCATCGATTATTCCTACTACTACGAGCAAGACGAGTGACGTAATCCAATTTTGAGGTCACAAATTGTGATCTCAAAGAATATGGGTTATTCCAAAATTATTATTATCTTTGCATTTGGAAATATTCAAACATTCGTATCTAATACCGGAAAAGATGAATGATATAGAGATAATACGCTCAAAGATATATGAGATAAGAGGACAGAAGGTGATGCTTGACTATGATCTCGCTGAAATGTATGGAGTGGAGACAAGAACCCTAAATCAAGCAGTGAAACGAAATCCAAGTCGTTTCCCTTATGATTTTATGTTTCAGCTTTCTAAAGATGAATGGGAATATATGTCATCACAAATTGTGATGACATCACCTTTAAAACGGCCTAAAACTGCTATACCGTACGCTTTTACAGAACATGGTGTATTAATGCTTTCAAGTGTTCTTAGAAGCGAGACTGCTATTCAGGTTAACATTAATATCATGCGCGCTTTTGTTGCCATTAGGCAAATGATAACTGCAAATCCAATGGCTATGCGACTTGCAACACTTGAAAAGAACTTCGAGGAACTGAAACAGGATTTGGAGGAAATTTTCTCTGATTATAACGATATCAACGAGGATACGAGAGCCCAATTGGATGCTATAAACATCGCGCTTGCTGATCTCCAAACAACACATAAGAAAAATAATCAACGCAAAAGAATAGGATTCAACACAAAAGATTGATTGATATATGTAAGTAGTTTTTTATTTTTTCCGAACTTTGCTAAAGTTTAAGAAATAGCAATAATCCATCTAAAAAGAGATCTTATGGAACTTACTAAAGATGATAAACGGATAGCGAAAGAAGTCATTCGGCGAGGTATTTTGCGTCGTCATGCACAATGGCAACAGGAACTACGTAAGTTGCTTGATAGGCCATTTACGGAAAAAAACAATGAATATGACCGTAGTATGCAAATTACATCCAAAGCCCGAAAATTCTACAAAGAGGCTATCGAAATGGAGGAATATTACCGAAATAGCATGTTGCTGATGGGATTGGCAAACCTGCATTACCGGCACCTCATTACAGACGATGACCTTGCTGAACTTTCCGAGGATGTCAGGCAGGCCATAAACCTGTTTCTTAACCACTAAATAATTCAGGATCGGCAAGAAATCTGCTGAAATCTATCTGAAACTGCTAAAATCTTGCCGATATCGGCAAGTTTTTATAGCATTTCCGGAAATTCCGGAAAATAATTCGATTTATTTCCGGATTTCTCGGAAATTATTCTTAACTCAACTTTCGCTCTAAAAATCTCAGAGAGCCGCAAAGAAGCAGAGTTTCAATGATTTGGGAAGCTTGGAGACTCGGTTGTACTGTAATCTCTATTAATTAAAACAAGAGATACATAAATCACAAATCGCCTCTCCGAGGCTACAGAGTCATCGACACTTTACCCCAGACTGAAGTCTGGGGTTTCGGCATGATCATCAGGTCTCCGACCTGATTAATCCATCCTAAGCCTACTGCTTAGATAATCTTCTACCTGATTTGCAAAGACGGCATACATAATCCTACTATCGGGAATGGAAGTCACAAATTGTGATCTCCAAATGGGTAGCATTAGACGGCCGGGCAGAGGCTGGAAAGCCTCCGTTTCACAAGCTATATATCGGCAAGAAATATTATAAAAAACACCTTAAAATTATCAAAAACTTGCCGATATCGGCAAAGTTTTATAGTATAACGGATCGAAATAATTGGCAATTTTATTTGATTATGTCGGGGATTTTTACGAAATTTGCAGGACTTAAATCTAACATTGATAAAATTTCAAGATGCCAATTTGGCATCTTGGAGAATACCGATTGAAATGAAGAAAATTGTGATGGCTTTGTGTGCTACGGCGGCCCTGTGCGGCTGCAACAGTAAAGTAAGTGATGTGGATGCTCGTGTGGACGCACTCTATGACAAGATGAGCCAGAAGGAGCGAATCATGCAGCTGCGGAGCTGCATGATGGAAGAACTTTTCGATGAGAACGGCAATCTCGACCCAGCCAAGTGCGATTCACTTATCCCCAACGGCATGGGACATTTCTGCCAGTTCGCAAGCCAGATACCTCTGGATCCCATCACACTGCGCGATAAAGTGGCGGCTGTACAGGATTGGCTTATCCACAATACCCCCAACGGGATACCAGCGCTTTTCCATGAGGAGGTGCTTTCCGGAGTCAATACCCTTGGCTCAACCATCTATCCCCAGCAGATAGGACAGGCGTGCTCCTTCAACCCTGAACTTGCTGAGCTGAAAACCCTGCAGACCGGAAACGCATTGCGCCAGATCGGCGGAGTGCTCTCGCTTTCCCCAATGGTGGACGTTTGCCGTGACCCATCATTCAACCGCCTGGAGGAGTCATATGGAGAGGACGATTATCTATCGGCCGCTATGGGAGTTGCATTCGTCAACGGCCTGCAACAGGGTGACCTGAAAAAGGGTGTCGGTGCATGCTCAAAGCATTACCTCGGGTATGGAGGTGGCGGGGACGCCGACGAGAAGGAAATGATGGAGGAGATACTTCTGCCGCATGAAGCGATGATACGCACCGCCGGAAGCAAGGCCGTGATGCCGGGCTATCACGCCGTAAAAGGCACGAATTGCGCTGCCAACGACTGGATCCTTCGCGATATACTCCGTGATTATGTAGGTTTCGACGGAATGGTGGTCAGCGACTACACGGCCATCGACCAGCTTCCCGCCAAGGACAATACCGAGAGGGCCGCAATGGCCATCAACGGCGGGACGGACGTAGATTTCTGCAACGGCACCTGCTATGCCAATCTGCAGGAAGCTATCGACAAGGGCCTCGTCAGTCAGGAGACTTTCGAGAAGGCTGTAAAGAATGTGCTGAAATATAAGATGGAGGCCGGCCTTTTTGACAAGGATGCTTATTTCTACAGTAAGGAGGACATCAAGCTTGACACACCCGAGGAGCGCCAGACAGCATACGACATTGCTACGCAATCAGTTGTACTTCTTGAAAACGATGGTGTGCTTCCGCTTAAGGATAATGAGAAGGTATTTGTCACAGGACCTAACGCCAACTCTATGTGGGCGATGTGTGGTGACTACACTTTCCCAAGCATGAACTATTTCTGGAAGATGAGGATGGATGAAGTGGATAATCCTCATATCGTGAAGTTGCTGGAAGGTCTTAAATCGCGCAAACCTGAGAATGTCGAGATTTCCTATTCCCGCGGTTGCGACTGGACAGATACGATAGAGACTAAATTCAACAAATTCGGTGACGAACGCGCCTGGGAGTACAAGACCCTCCACCGCAAGGTAGAGTCAGGCGAGAAGGCCGACTGGAACGAGGCGATCAAGATGGCGAAGGATGCTGACGTGATAGTCGCCGCTATGGGCGAGAACGTGATGCTCTGCGGAGAGAACCGGGACCGTGAGGGTCTTAGTCTGCCGGGGCGTCAGGAGGAATACGTGAAGGCTCTGATAGCAACCGGCAAACCGGTGGTGTTAGTGTTGTTTGGCGGTCGTGCGCAAGTGATTTCCGGTATCGCGGATAAATGCGCCGCAATCATTCAGGCATGGTATCCCGGTGAAGAGGGTGGCAATGCGTTGGCCGACATCCTCTATGGCAAGATATCACCTTCAGGAAAACTTTCGGTAAGTTATCCCAATAGTGAGGTGTATGGTCCGCTGTGCTATCTCTATTCGGCCGAGAAGGATCCTCGCGTTGCCTGGGAATTCGGATATGGAAAGAGCTA
>JAIDUH010000169.1 GCA_029060285.1 Muribaculaceae bacterium
ACTCGTCAGATACTGTATTTAATGCTCCGGCTTCTTTTTCAATACGTACGTTATTGAAGTACTCCTTAATTTTTCCATTCTCTATGAGTTTGTCGTCAGTCTCATCAAAGGCAGTCATTCGGAAATACTGCAGGTCTGTGGCGATTTCCATAGCTTTTGTCGTAAGTTCCGGCAATGATGTATGGAAGATGATCCTCCTGTCGTTTGAGTCAGGCCGCACAATCGGAGCTTCCTCCTGAGCGCAAGAGGATAATAGAAGCGTACTCCCCAATATTATATATGATGTTTTTGCAATCGTTTTCATATCCGTTAGGTTTTATCTTCTCGGCACAGACACGTTGGTATTCTTCCCCTCTATCCAATCAGCCACTTCGACGTTGACAAGCACCTTCTCGCTGATGATCGGTTCGCCGGGATGAGAATCATGAGGATCTCGCAGACCGACACCGTTGGAATAGTTGAGTGTATAGGTATATACTTGTCCCGGTTTCAGGTCATCGGCAGCCGGTAGTGCCGCCCATCCGAAAGCCTTTACTTCAGAGTCGTTGGCATCGGGGTCATACGCCGCTGAGTGGTCTGCGTCTGTAAAATAGTTTTCTCCTTGCTTGTAAAGTCGGGATTTCACTGTCTTTCCGTCAGTCTTGTCTACTGCGAGATATATCAACTCTTCATCATATTCTGTGCCTGAGTAGGGATAGACGATACTTCCATTTGTATCGTAAGGCGTTGTGTCTTTAACTCTGACAAGCACGCTGAGATACATTCCCTCGGCATGACTGTCTCCATTGGCGGCATTATCTTTATAATTCCAAGATGTATTGTTGGAAGGGACTATCATCGCTGAGTTATCATATCCCTCTGCGCCTCCGACTTTACTTCCCATTATCGATACAGCCTTATCGGCGGATAGGGGAGAGTCGGCTGTTTTGTCAAGGTTGACTATTGAGTCGCCTTCATGGAATATATATTCCACATATCCTTTGGCGACAGATTCCCATACGCCGGCTTGTGCTGGACCTGTAGCTTCTGCCTGAGCAGTAAAATTGAATGTCCCTCCGATTCCTACGCCACCTAAGCGCACACCGGCGATCTCAAGATTATAGCTGGCGGAGTTTCCCCACGCCTTGATCTGAATACGGCTCAGCTGATGCTGAAATCTGAGCGTTATGCCTGTCTCTTCATTGTCAAGCAGTCTGCCGGAGCCGATAGCGGTGACGAAGTCAAACTGGGTAGCCACATCCTGCGCCACCTTGAAGCCAGTAAGCTTGTCGCCTGTAGAAATAGCATCTCCTCCTGAAGCAATCATATCATCGCATGAAGGCGCGAATGCTGCAAATCGGAGCAGGTCATTGTTGTTCGGCCATATGCATGAAGGATCGTAGCATACAAACTTGCCCGTATTGTTGTTCCTTCCGAATATTTTGTTTTCGAAATAGATAGTCTCTCCTGACTCACCGGGAGTGAAGGCACTGACCTCAATTTCGTTGAGCGAGGCAGCTTTCAGCTCTGTGGCACGTGAGCTTACTTCCGGAAGTGACGCATTGAATTCTATCCTGCCTTCGGACTTTCCGTTCCCTCCGCGCACTCCATCCTCATGCGAGCATGCCGAAGCTGCGAGAACAATGCCGAGAAGTGCATATGATGCATATATATTTTTTGCCATATAGATATTTCTTTTAATCATCGTTTTGGTACGTCAAGATTCGGATTATAGTCTTCTGCCGCAACCCATTCCTCAACGTTGACTTCAAAGGGTATCTTCCCTCTCTCAATGATAGGCTCGCCGGGATTTGGGTCATCGGGATCCTGCCATCCAATGCCGGTGGTGTAGTTCAGCTTATAAGTATAGATCTTTCCTGCATCCCATTTTGCTCCCACAGGCAGCGCTGCCCAGCAGTAGCTGCGTATTTCCTCCGTTTCATTGGGGATATATTTATTTTCCTCATTCTCTTGATCAGATGTGTAGTATTCTTCGCCGATCAGATACACCCGCTTGATTACCTTGCCGTCTTCTCCGATTGCAAGATGAATTGTTTTCATATTGTCGCGGTCATTAGGATATGGATACACCACAGTGGCTTCCCCTCGGTTGGTCACTCTCAGAAGCACGCTGAAATAGAGTTTGTCGGTAGAGTAGGGGAGTTGCTCAGTCTTAGGATCACCCTTTCCTTCCCAAGCCTCTATCTTTTCTGCCATAGGAATCACCATGGCAGTTCCTGCACTTCCCATTATTGATGCGGCATCTGCTTCAGTTGCATGGAGGGCATTTTCTTTGCTTATGAAGACGATAGATTCCCCGTCATTGAAGATATGCTCTATGGGTGCCGGTTTATCTTCTGTCTTGACCCATGAAGCCACTCCTGATGAGGGAATGAGGGAGGAAAAACAGAAATCCCCTTCTGTCACGGCATTTCCGATACGCACTCCTGCTATCTCGAAATCATATTTTTCACTTGCTCCCCAAGCAGATATCTCGACCCTCGCAAGCTGATGGCTGAAGTTGAGATTTATGCCGGAATCCCCGTTATCCTGTCCTGTCCCATGGGAATACGCTGTGATGAAATCCACCTGATCAGAGATGTCTGGGGCTACTTTAAAGCTTTCGATCCTGTAGTCGAATACGCTTGTGCCGTCTTCTGCTTGTTTGGAATTGTTGACAGTGTTGAATTTTTCTCCGGCGATGCTTTCCTGCATCGACTCTACAGATGGAGAGTATGCAAAGAAATGCAGTCGGCTTCTGGAGTCTGGCCAGAGACATGATTCTTCCCCTTGGGGAAGGAAATGCCCTTCTCCATCCTTTTCAAAATGTCGGTTGATGAAATATGGTGTCATCTCTCCCGTTTCAGGATCAATGAGTTTATTGTCGTCCGGGTTGAAGCTCGTCACATGGCACTCGTTCAGATTCTCATTGGTAATGACTCCGGCTCGTGTCTGTGACACTGTCGGAAGATAAGATCGGAAATATATCCTGCTTCCCTCTCCCGCTGGTCCGGCACCTGCCGGACCTTCCTGGCTGCATGATGACAGCGCAAGCAGGACCGCGATGACCGCATATATGTTTTTTTTCATTGCCATGAATTATCTTTTGATTTAAGAGTATTATCCCTTATATATATTTTGTTGCAAATATTGCCAAATTATCTCAATGTCAAATATTTATGCATTATGGGTTATGCATCGGCCATGTGCCTTATGAATTGCCCTTTCCGGGCACATCCAAATCTGGCGTATAATTCTCGTCAGGCACTGCGTAGTTCCAGCCGCCGACACTGACACCCCAGGAGATTTCTGTTTTCCCTCCTATGGGTTTTCCTGGTTCCGGATCTTCCGGATCATGTAGCCCGATGCCTTCCGAGTAATTCAATGTGTATACATATTTTTTCCCTGCGCTCCAGTCTGCGTCGACCGGCACCGCTGCCCATCCAAAATCCTTTATCTCCATTTCATCTGAAACCACAAATGGATTCTGATGATCCGGATCGGTGAAGAAGACTCCTTCTGCCTCTCCGGGGTATAGCCGGGATATTATGGTTCCCAACTTGTCTACTGCATAATAGATCACTGTCATCTCATATGGATTTCCCGGATATGGATACAGGATCTTTCCGGTCGCTTTTTCTGTTGCCCTAAGCAGAATGCTGAAATACATCCTGTCTGTCTTGTAGGGAATTGTCCCAATATTCGGATCGTTAGTGCCTCCCCATTTCGAGTTGACAGTCGGAATGACCATAGCGCAACCTCCATTGCCCATTAAGGAAGCAGCCTCCTCTGCAGTATTGTGCTCAGAATTGTTTATTCTGACTGTCTTGTCGCCGACAAGATTCAGACCTTCTTCCATTCCGGATGTTTCCTGACCACGGTATATATATTCCACCTTGTCCATTACGATGGAAGACCCCCATCCTGCAGTTCCGGATGGCTGGACTTCATCTGCAAAGACGTATGTGCCTTCTACTATAGGATTTCCGATACGAACTCCGGCTATCTCGTAGTCATAGTCCGGGTTAGCTCCCCAGGCTTTCATCTCTACCTGGCTGAGCTGGTGGCTGAATGCCAAATCTATTCCTCCGGCGAAATCCTTCCATCTTTCTCCTGCAGCTTCCGCTGTGACGAAATCGAACTGTCTCGAGATGTCGGGATTTATACGCAATTTATATAGACCGTATGCTACTGCGACTGAAGAACCGTCTCCTATTGAACGGTTGCTTAGCCTGAAATAATCATTGGGATTTGAAACGGCGGAGTTGCCCTTAGCCATTGCTGTTGTGGAAGGAGAGAAAGCGAAAAACCTTAGATGTCCATTGTTGGCAGGCCAATCGCGAGACTCTTCGTCCGGCGCTGAAACGTAGGTCGTTACAGTCGGAGAGTTTAACCGGCGGACGAAGGTGGCGTTTTCAAAATAAGGAGAGATGCTTCCTTGTTTGTTGTCTGTGGTGTTAAAACATGTCACCTGAAAGGACTCAAGACGTTCAAGCGTCATATCCTGAGCCCTCGAGTAGGCGACGTCGGAGATCGTAGGCTTGAAATAGATCTTGCCTTCGCCCCAGTCGTAGACGTCCGTCTCCGTCGCCTCCTTTGAGCAGGAGGCGACGAAGGCAAACGCTCCAAGAGCAAAATATGTCACTCTTCTTATCTTCATATTTTTATTTTCAGTTGACAGAGGTAGTTGTATTGATCGGGGAGAGTGTGACCCTCCCCGAATTTGAATACGTTTGAGATTTTATTCCTGTGGTACGTTAGTATTTGTATTCTGCTCATCCCAGCCTTCAATTGATACGGAGAACTTGATGCCACCGCCTAAGATGGGAGCACCCGGTTTCGGATCCTCGGGATCCTGAACTCCTACACCGTTGCTGAAGTCAAGCGTATATACGTATTTCTTGCCTCTTTCCCAGTTCACGCCAACTGGCACGGCTGCCCATCCGAACTCGACGATTTCATTGTTGGCACCTATTGAAGAAGTCTTGGAGGGTACTCGGCCAACGATCTTGTTGGAACTCTTCTCCTTTTCAAGATATACCACATTCATTGTGGTATTGTTGCCGTATGGATATATCTGAGGAGTTGTCAGTTCGTCGCCGGTCGGCTTCAACGTCACGCGTAGCAGAATACTGAAATACATGTCGCCTTCCCCATCTGCGCTCCATTCCTTGGGGTTCCTGTCAGGAAAGGGATCTTCTCCGTGTCCGGAGAAAGCACTGTATTTTGGTGCGATCCACGGATTTGCTTCCCCTGCCCATGCTCCATTTTTGGTGGGAAGCACCATTGCGTTGCCACCTTTACCCATGATAGATTCTGCATTGGTTGCAGTAGAATGCGGTGTGGTGGAAGTGACTGCTCCGCCGTTATAGTTATTGAACTTACCCAAACGGTAGATTTCATCACCCCCTCCGTAAATATACTCTACAGGAAGACGCTGTGGATTCTTTGAGATGCCCCATTGTCCGCCTGCGGCAAAGTCTACACCTCCTTGTCCGTCACAGAAATTGAAGATGGCGTTTCCGGTGTATGGTCTGCCTATTCTAACACCTGCGATCTCGATGTTGTACATGTCATTTGAACCGAATGCACGCAGCTCGATGTTGGCAAGCTGATGCTTGAATTTCAGTTCCACTCCCAAGTTAGCTGCATCTTCATTTTCAGGAACATCGGCTGAAATGTGCGAAGTGATGAAGTCTACCTGCTTGGATATGTCGGTAGCGACATAGAAGCGTCCGAGCTTGAAACCTTTGTAAAGTGTGACATCCTTGAATGTTGTGGTTGCCTGTCCCATCGGGTCAAGGGGAACATTGTCGTTGCAGAGATTGAAGAACTGAATGGCTCTCGTATAAGTTGCCAGGTTGTTGCTGTAGTTTGGATCTGAAGGGTCCAGCTGGGAGAAGGCCGCGTTCTGGATTTCCTCGAGAGACGGAGCATAAGCGAAGAACTCCACTTTGTCGGACTGTTCCTTAGTAGGCCATTTCTGATTGCTGCTGCTGGCATAGAGGTTGGCTCCCATCAGGTAGAAAGGTTCGTCCCAGAAAAGGGAGTCTGGGATGATGCCGGTATCCGACATATGGTTGGGTGCATACGCCGAAACATAGAAAGTCGACGGATTCTGGATGTAGTTCAGGTCCGGATTTACTCGGGTGTTGATTCCGGCGCGGAAAGAGATTGGCAAGGCTCCCTGAGCCTGCGGACTTTTTGTCACCTCTTCTTGTGAGCAGGAAGCGAGGACTACCAAACTGCCTGCTGCTGCAACTAAAGAAAGTTTGTTCATAAATGAGAGATTTGAAAGTTTATTATTGTTTTTTTGTTTTGTTTCTCTGATTGTTATTGTTTGCTCATCATACCTTTAGATCATAATGATAGGTGTCCCAGCTGTCGAGCTCGATACTCACTCCTCCCTCTCCTTGCGGAGGAAGAGGATCGTCGGGTATCTCCGGAAGCTTCAGCCCATGTAGCTTTATGCTGACATTGTTCGGATCCGGCGCTTTGTTCACTTGGTCGGTTACGTCGAATGTATAGAATGCTCCGGTCCTGTTCTTCATTACTATATAGAGGCATATCTTGTGCGGTACTTCTCCACCGTCCGGAGTCCCAAATGTAAGAAATTCTGATTTCAGGGCGTTCCTTTCAAGATCTGCGGTAAGTGTGAAAGTATGGGATACCGCTTCTGAGGTCTGCTTCATCTTGCCGGGGAAATACCCTCCTGCGAGTGAGGATATGGTGGCATCGATGTGGAGGTCGGCGCTCTTGAGGTTTTCGACATCCACGAACTCCACTGAATACCGGCATATGAGTTCTTCGGGATAGAGCTCGAGTTTCTGAGGAAGGGCAGATACCTTGAGGTTGACCTCACGGTCCTGGATTCCGTATATCATCGAAGGGGTGTTTCTAAGAGGCTCATCTTCAGTTCCCTTGGCTCTCGGGATTCCTCTTGTGGAAATTCCCTGTCCTACCATCATGCTCGAATCGTCGGTGAAAATCTCTATCTCTTCATGGGAATGTTGGTTGCGAAGATGATGTCCGTACGGATCATCGTTACTGTGGCACACTGCCGTATGCTTTCCTCCGTATGTCCTGATCACTCCTCCATCTGGATTGTTGAATCGGTAATCCATCATTTCATGCTCCGACGAATAGAGATAAAGCACCATTGTCTGAGCCTCTTTGGTCGGAGTGTTGGTCCAATTGAATACTACCTCCACGTGGTCTGCGATAGTGGTGGGAGCATCGTCATTGAGTTCTTTCAGCGTGCATCCCCCGCTGAGAAGCAACAAAGAGCAAAGCAACCGGCACGACGCCTTAGATAGTCGCTGTTTCATTTGTCACCTCCTTTCTTATGATTGGTATTGCCGCGGCCAATGAGCCAAACGAGTGAAATCTCAGCCTTGGTCGGACCGAAATATTGCATCTTGTACTCCTTTTCGCGGTAATAGTCATTGTCAAATGGATAATATTTTATATAGTTGCCACTTAAATAGCCGAAACCTATGGAGAAATCTATGTTTAGCCTCTTACCTATGGGGAGAGAATAGCCATATTCGATTCCTGAATTGATGAGAAACCTATCCCACAGGGTTCCTCCGGGTTTGCCACCCATGTATCCGGTGTCGCCGTTTTCAAAGTCGAATATGAAGATGCCTCCATATATACCGAGATGATGACCGGTTAATGGCTTGGCATGGGCCTTCTTTCCGAACCACAACCTAAGCCCGAGGTCGCCTCCATAGACTTGCCAATACTTGTGGCGGGCATTGTTTTCCCACCATGCATACATCCAGTCCCCATAGATTGAGATGTTTTTTCCTAAATAGAATTCTGCTCCCAGATTCGGCACAAGGGCTGCATCATAAAGCATGTTGGTCTTGACAGCCATATAGAATGGTTTCGGCTGGGCCATAACAGATACGCATTGTCCTTCAAGAGATGAAGTGACATTTGTGGCTATAGAGTCTGCATACTCTGCCTGAGCATATTCTTCAATTAGGTCGGTCCTTGTCGTTTCAATTTCTTCGTCTGATATATATACCTTTGAAGAAGGCTCTGAAACCTCTGTAGAAGTGGTCTCGGTTGCCTGGCTGTTGTCAAGCGAAGGTGTATTGACAGCGGCCGGAGTTTCCGATTTGTACTTTAGATAGAGCACAACTGCCACTGCGTTGCGCAGCTCAGGGAAGAGGTTTTCCATCATCCAGTTCCAGACACGCCCCCCCTCTAAGTCCATAAGTTGCTTTTTCTTGCCGTCGATGATTTTCGTTTTTTCCCGGTTGTAGATCCAGAGTGGTGTGTTGTCGAGGATGTAGAGCACTCTCTCTTGCGATGGCATGTCGGGATGTTTCGCCACGAGATTGCGGAGTTCCTCCCATGCCACACCGTCGGCAAATGTCTTGATCTGATTGTTGTCGATGCCGGCATGCTGGCTGATATATTTTGCTATCTCATCACACCGCAGGCCTGAGAGCCTCTGGTTTGCGTCGCTTGCTCCTTCCGGCGAAGCGTAGCCGTTTACAGTGAGATAGTTTATGTTGTCCTGAGCTTTTGCCTCCTTGACTTTCTCGATAAAACTTTCCATAGCCTCCCGGTTGTTGCCGAGAGATGGGTCAAAATGCCGTCTGCCCGCAAGGAAATATACCTTTACCGAATCGGCAGGAATCTCCCCGAAGGCTGTGATGGCTATAAGGACCGTTAATATGGATGTAAGTATTATCTTCATTTTTTGGATATCTACAAAAAAATGCAATAGCGATTTAGAGGCAACGGGATGTCATATTCCGCTGTGTCAATACAATCTTGGAGTCCGGGTTAAGGGACTCCGTATATGAGAGGTAAAAGATGTCTTCGCATTTCAGAAATTCATGATGCCCTATGCTCAGGACAAGGTCAAAGTTTATTAAATAGGTGTCTCTCTAAAGTGTATTTTACAATTTGAGTGCAAAGATACTAATTTTTTGTCTGATTTTGCAATTAATCACTATCTTTTTTGATGTCATAATATGCATTTTTAACATTTATGTTATTCAAATATTAGTTTTAAATTACCCCCCCCCGTCCATAATTTGCTAATTTATAATATGTTTTAATAAAATGTTAAAAATTATGAATTTTTCAATTTTTAATGAATTTTTCTTGTAAGTAAAAATACAGCGTAAGTCAACATTAATATTATTCGGTTAGCCCACATAGTAG
>JAIDUH010000017.1 GCA_029060285.1 Muribaculaceae bacterium
GAAAACTAAATTTGCATGATAGTGAAAATTTTTATACCTTTGAGAAATATTTTGAATACACTACCTAAAACTAACCCTACATTAGACAATATGAATAAGAAAATCATACCTATGCTGGCTATGGGAATTGCAATATGCTTGAATTCTCAGCAGATCCACTCGCAGGCTCGCTATGATTTCTCCAACCTCAAGATGGAGAATCTCGGCCGAGGTGTAGTGGCAGTACGGGAATCTCCTGATAAAGTCAATATTTCATGGAGATATCTGACACAAGATCCGGAATTCCAATCCTTCGACGTATACCGGGACGGGAAGAAAATCAATAAATCTCCAATCACCGAATCCACATTCTTCACCGACAACTACAAGGGGAAGGAAGCTGCTACTTATGAGGTACGTCCATCAAATGGCAAACTTTCAGGCTCCTTCACGCTCCCGGCTAACGCTCCTCTTGGATATATCGACATCCCCTTGGACCGTCCGGAACTCGGGGTCGACATCTGGGGCAAGGAATATTTTTATAATGCCAACGACGCATCCGTAGGAGATGTGGATGGAGATGGAGAATATGAGATAATCCTTAAATGGGACCCCACCAATTCCCACGATAACGCTCACGATGGTTTTACAGGTCCGACATATCTCGATTGCTATAAACTCGACGGGACAAGGCAATGGCGAATCAACCTCGGCGACAACATACGCTCCGGTGCCCACTATATCCAGTTCATGGTCTATGACCTTGATGGGGACGGATGCGCAGAAGTAGTATGCAAGACTGCCGATGGCACAATCGACGGCACAAACAGGCTAATCGGTGAGCACAAAGCCGACTGGCGCAATATGAAGGGAAGAGTGATAGCAGGTCCGGAATATCTCACTGTCTTCAATGGAAAGACAGGAGAAGCGATGAGCACGGTTGATTATCAACCGGCCCGTGGAGAGCTCAAGGACTGGGGGGATGGTTATGCCAACCGCAGCGAACGTTATCTTGGCGCCATAGCATATCTCGACGGCAAGCACCCCTCGGTAGTAATGTGCCGTGGTTACTACGCCAAGAGTGCTCTGGCCGCTTATGATTGGGACGGCAATGAGCTGAAATTGCGCTGGCTCTTTGATTCCTCTACCCCGGGCAATGAGGCATTTGGAGGCCAAGGCAACCACAACCTCCGCATTGCTGATGTGGACGGCGACGGTTGCGATGAGATAATCTACGGACAGATGACTGTAGACCATGACGGGACAGGACTTTACAGCACAGGAATGTACCATGGTGATGCAATCCATCTACTCTCTGATGTCAACAACGAGAAATACTACGTATGGGGTTGCCACGAAAATAAAAAGGATGGCACTTCCCTCCGAGATGCCGCTACCGGAGAAGTCATCCTCCGCTATCCAAGCAATAAGGATATCGGAAGATGCATGGCAGGAGATATCGACCCTACCCACGAAGGGGTAGAGCTGTGGTCGCCAAGCAGCGGTGGGCTCAGATCTTTCACAGGTGAACTAATATCCCCACAAAACGAGTTTTTTGATGAAACCCACGCAAGAATCCCGGTAAATTTCTGCGTATTATGGGACGGCGACCTTCTCACAGAGCTTCTCGACGGTAACACGAAGACTCTCAATATCAGCAAATACGATTGGCATACGGGTGAAGTTAATGTCATTAAGCATCTTGATGGAGCTGCCTCCAACAACTGGACCAAGGCAAACCCTTGCCTGCAAGCTGACATTCTCGGCGACTGGCGCGAGGAAGTGATAGCGCGCACCCCCGACAATATGTCTTTGCGTATATACGTCACCGACTATCCTACTGACTATCGCTTCCACACCTTTATGCAGGATCCTGCATATCGCGTAAGCGTTGCAAACCAGAATGTAGCCTACAACCAGCCAGCCGAGCCCGGCTTCTATTTCGGCCCTGACCTCAAAGGCCGTAAATTCCGAGGCACTCTGATAAAATAAGATATAGTTAAATAAGATTTAGAATGTGTGAGGGCGGAAGCCCGAAAAATAATAAATCATGAAAACAAAGATAGCACTACTCACCCTCCTCGCCCTCGCAGCCTGCGGCAAAAGCGAACACAAACAAAAGGAGCAGGAGATCAACGACTCCACTACCCCACTTCATCTCCTCCAGCCCGACTATAAGACCCCGTACGGACAATTGAACCCTGACTCCGTCAAAGCTGACATCGACCGGGTCTTCACTTATATTGACGAAGCAACCCCGGCAAAGATGACCGACGGCAAAGTGAACCAAGGCACATATCGCCTTACAAGCTATGAATGGGCTGTAATGTATGATGCCCTTCTCGACGCCGCGAAAATCACCGGCGACAAGAAATACTCCGATTATGTCAGCGACCGCATACGCTTTCTTGCCGAAGAAGCCGACAAAGCCGGCGATGTGTCCGACGATGGTCAGCTCCGAATGGTAAAGGATCCTCGCACACTCGATGATGCCGGTGCCATGGCAGGGGCATGGATGAGAGCAGCCATGGCTGACTCCACTCTCAAGATTGATCCCTACATAGAGCAATATTGGGCCGTGGTGGAGCAAAGTCCCGTACATCTTGCTGATGGCACCATTGCACGAAACCGTCCTCACTATAATGCAATTTGGCTCGACGATATGTTCATGGCTCTCCCTTCTATGGCAGTCAGAAGCCAATATAAGGATCATCCGGAGCAGCTTGATGAAGCTGCAAGAATTGCCTCCGGTTTCTTCAAGCGCATGTGGATTCCCGGGAAGAATATCTTCCGCCACGGCTATCTCGAAGATGCCCGGCATCAGCCATCGATGGCTTGGGGGCGTGCCAACGGATGGGCTATCCTTACCTTATGCCAGCTGCTCGACTATCTCCCTGAAAATCATCCTAAGCGTGCTGAGATACTCGACATCTACCGGAAGCACGCTGCCGGGCTTGCCGAGCTTCAGGGCATCGATGGATTCTGGCATCAACTGCTCGACCGGCCCGAGACTTACGAGGAGACTTCTGCTACTGCAATCTTCGCGTATGCTCTCGCACATGGGGTCAATGAAGGTTGGCTCGAGGCTACTACCTACGGTCCCGTGGCTCAGCTGGCGTGGGAAGCTGTATCTACAAAGATCAATCCCAAGGGTGAAGTGGAAGGAGTATGTGTCGGCACCGGTATGGGATTCGATCCGGCTTACTATGCTTATCGCCCGGTCAGCGTGAAAGCGGCTCACGGTTACGGACCCGCTATCTGGGCGGGTGCGGAAATCTACCGCATGCTCAAAGACAATCATCCATACGTCAACGACAGCGCAGTCCACTACTACGACGTTGACCCCGAAGCCACAATGCCCATCTTCAGCCTTGATAAAGATGGCAAGGCAATCGAAATCCGCCATTAAAATGAATATTACAATCATGATTTATCCTGATTCATCAGGATAAATCATGATTAATCTTGTTTCATCCCGTTATATCCCTACAATATGAAAAAATACTATTTATTAGCCATTGCATGCGGAGTGACCCTCACTTCAGTAGCCCAGACAGATGCTTATATAAAACTAAGAGATGAGAAAAAGACTCATCCGAGAATTGAGGCCATCACTTTCCCGGGCGATGCAAATACCCGCTATATGTATGATGCCATCTACGGACACGGGGCTGTGATTGAAAACCCCTGGGTGGCATACCGCGTCTATATGGACAATCGCCAAAGCCTCGATCTCTATGTGAAGCAGACTCCACAACTCGAGCTCGACGTGACAGGTTTCTATACAACTCCCGACCAACTTAAGGAAGGATACGGAATAGATGTGCTTTGGGCAGGCAAATCTATCGCTGCCGGCTCTTTCCGTGGGCTTCAAAACGGCGAGCCAATCACCATAGACACTGTCGCTTCCAGGACCCAAAAAGTGATCGACGATCATACTATCCAAGTCATCGACAAAGATTGGATCTACAACGGCCATCCTATTCAGATGACCCAAACCTATTCCGTGCTCCCTAACAGCCGCGACCTCTTCGTTGAAATCAAACTTGACGGCTATCTGCCAGATGAGGTATTCGCGACAGGTATACAAAAACTTGAATCTGACAACCAAGGTTTTATCACGGCGGAAGGGAGAGCTGCCTCTTGGGGCAGCAATATCCCTGACAAGAATCATCCTGAGATAGTTGAGCAGGTAGGACTTGGCATCATCGTTGAGCCCGAAAATGTAGTGTCGACAGAAGAGTCCGACCTGAATTATCTCGTAAAGGTGCGTCCTGATAAGGATGGCATAATCAGATACAGGGTAATAGCATGCGGCGACCGCGAGAAAAATGGCTTCACCAACTACGCCGATTGGTCAAAATACATAAAATCCCTTAAATACACCGAATAATGACAAAAAGACATATTTTATCCCTTGGTCTCCTGACTTGTCTGTCTTTGGGTGCAATTTCTCAAGAGACGGTCAACTTGAATTTTGACTGGAAATTCCTTCCCGGAAGCCACCCGGGTGCTGAAGCTGTCGTTTTCGATGAATCGGGATGGCAAACAGTAAATCTTCCTCACGATTTCCAGATTGGGCAGCCGTGGGTTGCCCCTGAAGAAGGTGACACCGGCGACAAGTCAAATCTGATGGCTAACATAGCCAGCAAGCTTAGTTCCAGAGGTTTCAAGGAGATGGGGGAAGGATGGTATCGTAAGACTTTCACTCCCGATCCCTCTTGGGAAGGAAAACGCGTACTCCTCGATTTCGAGGGAATCATGCTCGTAGGAGATGTATATTTGAATGGTGAACGCATCGGGGGAACCGACTATGGCTACCTCGGGTTTGAATCAGACATTTCAAGGAAACTGAAATATGGGGAGCCCAATGTAATAGCAGTGAAGGCTGATACCGGGAAACCGGAAAACTCCCGTTGGTATACCGGCGGAGGACTCTATCGCGACGTAAACATCAAGGTGGGAGATCCGAAGCAGTATTTCACCCGCAATTCTCTCTACATAACAACTCCGGAAGCCAAAGCTGACAAGTCTACCATTCTCGTTGGAGGAGAGCTTGCCAACTACATAAAGACCGACAGCATTGCTGTAGGAATCGAAATACTTGACAAACAGGGAAACACCGTCTATTCCAAACTACAAAAGCACTGGAAGCATCCTCGCCAGCACGTGCGCGAGTTCCCTCTTGATAGCATCACTCTTACGGATGTCACTCTTTGGGACACGGAAAATCCATACCTCTATACCCTGAAGGCTACTCTCTATAGACCCGACGGCACAGTGGCTGACACTGCTACTGAACGTTTCGGCATACGTGAAGTGGAGTTTTCACCGGAATTCGGAATGAAACTCAATGGGAAGAAGGTTCTGCTCAAAGGCATAGCCAATCATCATACTCTCGGGGCGCTCGGTGCGGCTGCTTATCCTGCTGCTATGGAAAAGCGCATCAAGATGCTGAAAGATTTCGGCTTCAATCATATCCGCTCTTCTCATAACCCCTACAGCGAGTCATTCCTTGATCTTTGCGATGAATACGGCATTCTCGTGGTCGATGAACTCTACGACAAATGGACTCAGCAGTATTCCGGCGGTCGCACTCCATGGGAAACGCGTTGGCAGCAGGATGTGCCTGAATGGGTTAAGCGCGACCGCAACCACCCCAGTGTAGTGTTCTGGAGTCTTGGTAATGAACTCCAGCTGATTCCCGACCTCCCTTACAATGACTGGGGAGTTACTCCTTATAAACTCCAGAAGCAGCTCCTGCAAAGATATGATAGCACTCGCCTTGTGACAGTGGCCATGCATCCCCGAGGACGCAACGAGCATACGGACTCTCTTCCGGCTCCACTTGTAGAGCACACAGACATTGCAGCCTACAACTATCGCTATATGTATTTCCCTGGAGACTCAAAGCGATATCCCTGGATGATGTTCTATCAGAGCGAAGCAAACACAAGCAATATGGGTCCTAATTTCTTTGAAATGGATCTTGACAAAGTGATAGGTCTCGCTTATTGGGGAATGATCGACTATCTTGGAGAGTCACAGGGTTGGCCCGAAAAGGGCTGGACTCAAGGCGTATTCGACATTTCACTCGAGCCGAAGCCTATGGCTTATTTCCTGAAATCATTCTTCAAGCCGGAAGAGCCCCTTGTCTTCATAGCTCCTTTCGAGACTTCTGAGACCACTCAATGGAACGGCGTGACTATGGGCGGACGTAAGTTCACAGACAGTTGGAACTTCAATCCGGGGGCAAACGTCAAACTCTACACTTACACCAACGCTGATGAAGTGGAACTGAAAGTCAATGGCAAGAGCATCGGAAGGAAAAGCAATGAAAAAGACAACCCTAAGGCACGCAATAGAATCCTCTGGGAAAATGTCCCCTATTCAAAAGGGAAGGTAGAGGCGATTGCATACACCGACGGAAAGGAAGTGGCCCGACACAATCTTTCCACCCATGGGGAAGCAAAGAGACTTAATGCCGTTCCCGACAACAGCGACTGGAAAGCTGACGGCATAGATCTCCAACACGTAAAGATTACAGCTGTCGATAGCAAAGGACTCACTGACAAAAGAGCGGTAAATAAGCTTACATTTGAAGTGTCGGGACCTGCTGAAATTGCAGGTGTCATCAACGGCAATCTGAGCAGTGATGAACTTATGATAGGCAACTCCCGCAGTCTGCATAACGGCACAGCCACAGTAATTCTAAGAAGCACCCGCGACTCCGGACCCGTCACACTCACTATAAAAGCAGACGCACTCCCTACAAAGACCATATCACTCCGCACTAAATAGATTGTGTGAGCGCGGATACGCGTTTCCGTTGTGAATCCTTCCATCCTACCCAGACCGCCAAGCTTAGCCTCAGGCTAAGCTTGGCGGTCTGTCTTGCGACAAATTCCCTGTCACTTCAATTTAACAAATCTGCAATAAAACTTTAATATATTTCTATTGCGTCTCTTCATAAAAGTAACTAAATTTGCTTTCCAAAACTAACCACTCTGATGAAAAATATCAAAATATTTATTGTCCTTATATTTACACTTATTGGTTCTTTTTTCGCAGCTGCTGATTCTAAGCCTGGGAAACAAGCTCTCATTGAAAAATACACACGGCAGTTGAGCAGCTTGACTTCTGCCCGCGACAGTATAAGAATCCTATATTATATCTTTGACCTCTCTGACAGAAGAGGACAGCAAAAGACTGCCTGGGAAATCTATTACACAGCAGGAAGGGCTGAAAACGTCAATGCCCAACTTGACATGCTCCGCAATCTTGCATCGTTCAATTCCGGCAACGACTCTATCATTGAGCTGCTGCTCGATTTGACCGACAAGATTTCCAATGAGGAGGCAAAGGCTGCCACAAGAATATACATCCTCAATCAGCAACTTAGCAGAAAAAGCCGTAACCCTAATGATACGGAATTTCAGGCCATGCTGCTCGACAGCATCACAAAATCACATGATCTTGAAGGCAAGGATATCTACGATAAGCTGTCTCTCTTATATCAAATCATACAATATCTTGGAGTTGATGCCGATGGTGCCCTGTTCAAAGAGACTCTTGACACTTATGGAGAGCTGATTGAAGAACTTCCGGCAAGTGATTTTCCGCTTAAAAATCAATACTACACTACGGCAGCAATCATTCATTCGAGAATGAACGGCAATCCTGAAAAAGCCGTTGCTTATGACAAAAAACTGCTGGAACTCACCGATCAGCTTCAGCAGATGTACATAAAGAAAAACCGTAAATTCCGAAATTACGATACTTCCAAATTCATAAGCTATCGGCGAATGATGGGTAATTATACTGCCCTTACCCCGGAAGAGATTGAGACCATTCATGACAGCATCGCTGCTCTCTATGATAGAAATTCAGATGTAAAGAGGACTATGGACAAGGAGTCGCAGGCATACGTCTTCTACTTTATGGCAACCAAGAATTATGAGAAGGCCATTCCTGCCTTGAAAGGTGTACTCAAGAACAATGACTTGTCTTCTTACCAGAAGCAAAAATACAACTCCATGTTGATGCAAGCTGCACAAGAAGTCAATGATACCAAGACCTACATAGAGGCGATGGAAAATTATATCAGGGATTCTAAAATAATCGACAGCCTGCGCAAGGTTTCCATGCGAAGGGAAATAATGCTCCGCGACAGCATCGTCAACACTCCTTTGCTTTTTAAGGATTCTCCGTCACATTCAAAACGCCTCACCAATCTCGAACATAGAAAAATAGAGCAGACACTGACCATCATAGCGTCTGCCCTTGCAATTCTACTGATTATTTATATTATACTGTATCTACGTCTACGCATCAAAAAATCCTAATTTGATCGTTAATCGCTGATCGTTTATCGTTGATCGTTTATCATTGATCGTTCATCGTTGATCGCTGATCGTTAATCGTGCGCAAAGCCATTTTCCTACGGCCTGCGTTCCATATTCTGATTTCCCTGACTCTCCGAGATCGGGAGTGACTATTCCTTCCTTTATAGACTCATCCACGACTTTTCTTACCAGCTTTGCTTCTTCAGTCAAGTCAAAATGTTCGAGAAGCATTGCCACGGAAAGCACCTGTGCAAGCGGATTGGCTATGTCAAGGCCCGCAGCCTGTGGCCATGAACCATGTATGGGTTCAAACACCGGTGTGCTCTCCCCTATTGATGAAGACGGGAGCAATCCCATTGATCCGCTTATTACGCTCGCTTCATCCGTAAGGATATCTCCGAATGTATTCTCTGTCACTATGACATCGAAGAAACGTGGATCCTGAATGAGCTTCATGGAAGCATTGTCTACAAACATATAGTCGGTCGTGATCTCAGGCCAATCTTTTTCCATATCCTGAGCTACCTTTCGCCATAGTCGGCTCGATGCAAGCACATTGGCTTTGTCTACCACTGTCACATGCTTCTTACGCTTGCCTGCAAGTTCAAAAGCCACCTTCAAGATGCGTTCTATCTCAGGCTTTGTGTATAGGTTTGTGTCGTAAGCTTTATCTTCAGACTCATATTTCTCACCGAAATACATTCCCCCTGTAAGCTCACGGACACACACGAAGTCTGACCCCTCTACGATCTCCCTCTTCAAAGGTGATTTATCTTCCAGCCCGGGAAATGTCTGTATTGGACGTATGTTGGCGAAGAGACCGAGTTGCTTGCGCATCGCAAGCAAACCTTGCTCCGGACGCACCTTGGCTTCCGGATTATTGTCATACTCCGGGTCTCCCACTGCTGAGAAAAGCACAGCATCAGAATCCTTGCAAAGCTTAAGGGTTTCTTCAGGAAAAGGGTTTCCCGTAGCTCTGATGGCTGCAGCTCCTGCAAGCCCATAATCAAATTCAAATTCATGGCCAAACCTTTCAGCCACAGCTTTCATCACATCCACGCCCACACGTGATATTTCCGGCCCGATCCCATCTCCGGGCAACACCGCTATCTTCAGCTTCATATCTAAATAATAAGGATAGCCAAGCTATATATAACTATTGGAGCCATAGCAGCCATAGAAACCATCTACCTACAGCAGTTATAATAGCCATGACATCTAAATTAATAATTCAAAAATGATAATTTTTAATTGCTAATTGATCATCGATCATTGATCGTTAATCGTTGATCATTGTAGTAGCTTTATTGACCGCATCCAAGAATGCCTCAGCCGAAGCAGCGATAATATCACTGTTAGCAGCAAAACCATTGTGGTTTACGCCATCACACTCTACTGTCATGTGTACCTTGCCTACATCGTTGCTTCCCTTGTCGAAAGCCTGGATAAGGAAATCCTTGATGAGCATCTGGCGACTGATAATTTTCTTGATGGCCCTGATCGCAGCATCCACAGGACCGTTGCCTGTAGCACAGGCTTCAAACTTCTCTCCCGCTATGTCAAGACCGACACTTGCCACCGGACGTATCCCCACACCGCTTGACACTTGAAGATAGTCGAGCTTGATACGGTTGCGGGCTGAACGATGTTCCCCTGCAAGCATCAACACGTCTTCGTCTACTACCTCTCTTTTCTTGTCGGCAAGCTTCAGGAAGTCTTCATAGCACTTGTCAAGAGCCTCTTTCTCCATATGCACTCCGAGAGATTCAAGGCGATGCTTCAGGGCTGCGCGCCCGCTTCTTGCTGTAAGCACGATTGCATTTTCATCAATACCTACGTCCTTAGGGTCAATGATCTCGTAGCTCTCACGATTCTTAAGCACTCCATCCTGATGGATTCCTGAAGAATGAGCAAAAGCATTTCGACCTACGATTGCCTTGTTGGGCTGTATGGGCATGTTCATCATGCTCGACACCATCCGGCTCACAGAAGCTATCTTTTTTGCATTTATGTTAGTGTCAAGATTGAGCTCGGAATGAGATTTGAGAATCATCACCACTTCCTCGAGAGAAGTGTTGCCGGCGCGTTCTCCTATTCCGTTGATTGTCACTTCCGCCTGCCGGGCACCATTCATGAGGCCCGATAGAGTATTTGCTGTAGCCATTCCAAGGTCATTATGACAGTGGGTGGCAATGGTCACATTATGGATGCCGTCTACATGCTCCATAAGATACTTGATCTTCTCTCCAAACTCGCTTGGCAGGCAATAGCCTGTGGTGTCAGGTATATTAACAACAGTTGCTCCGGCCTTGATGACTGCCTCCACTACTCGTGCAAGGTATTCATTGTCGGTGCGTCCTGCATCCTCTGCATAGAACTGCACATCCTCTACAAATTGCTTGGCATACTTCACGCATCCTATGGCACGCTCAAGTATCTCTTCCGGAGTAGAGTTGAATTTATATTTGATATGATATGGAGATGTCCCTATACCGGTATGAATTCTCGGACGTTTTGCATATCTGAGAGCTTCGGCTGCTATCTTTATGTCTGTTTCTACAGCTCTTGTAAGGGCGCAAATCGTAGGCCATGTCACGGCCTTGGAAATTTCCACTACCGAAGTGAAGTCTCCTGGACTCGATACCGGGAAACCGGCCTCGATGACATCGACACCCAAACCTTCAAGCTTTTTGGCGACCTCAACTTTTTCTTGTGTATTCAGCCGGCAACCCGGCACCTGCTCGCCATCGCGAAGCGTCGTATCAAATATAAAAACTCTGTCACTCATATACCTGTAGAATCTTTAAATCTGTTTATATGTTTTTATTTCAAATTTCACTTAATAGGCACTCTTATTTAGCCTATTTGTCCCATTTGCCCCATTTATCCCCTCAGATTGAAATCACAAAGGTACAAAATATTAATTTTATTTACAAACTTATTCCATAAAAC
>JAIDUH010000170.1 GCA_029060285.1 Muribaculaceae bacterium
GAAAAGGCCACAAGATGGCTACGCACAAGCGTAAGAAAAGACTGAGAAAGAATCGTCATAAGAAGAAATAATCCGGTAATATCCGGACGGTCTTCACAGACTTACTCAGCAAGCCGATTACGGTTGACCAATCGGCTAAGCCATAAGGACAAGCAGGAGGATGGGTTGATGATTCATGCCAGATTCCGCTTGTTCTTTTATTTAATATTTAAAAATCCTGAAAAATGGACACAATGAAAAGCGAACTCTTCGTTGACGTGCAGCCTCAAGAGATATCTATAGCGCTGCTCGAGGACTCGCGTCTTGTTTCCCTGCAGAAAGAAAGCAGAAACGTCGTCTATTCAGTCGGCGATTTCTATCTTGCAAAGGTAAAAAAACTGATGCCGGGACTCAACGCAGCCTTCGTCGATGTTGGTTATGAAAAAGACGCTTTTCTTCATTATCTGGATTTAGGACCGCAGTTCAACACCTACAATGCTTACATCACGGAGGCTCTTGAACACCCTGAGACAGTCCCTGAAATCTCTAAGGTAGCAACTCAACCGGAAATCCCCAAACAGGGTCGAATAGCCGACCTGTTGCAACCCGGGAAACAGCTTTTGGTGCAGATCGCAAAGGAGCCGATATCCACTAAAGGACCGCGTCTCACCACCGAATTGACATTGACGGGACGCTTCATGGTTCTCATCCCTTTTGGCAACAAGATCTCGATCTCCCAGAAGATAAAGTCAACAGAGGAGAAAGTGCGTCTTCGCCAGATCATAAGCAGTATCAAGCCGCAAGGATTCGGGGTAATTGTGCGCACTTCGGCAGAAGGAAAAAAAGTGGCGGAACTTATCAATGAACTCCGTACGCTTGTCGATGCTTGGAAGAATTCGATTGCAAAGATGCAGAGAAGCACTCCTCCTTCGCTCATCTACGAAGAAGATTCAAGAGCTGTCAGTGTAATACGTGACATTTTTAATCCTTCATTTGAGAGTGTCTATGTCAACGATGCTGAGGTGTTTGAGCAGATTCAAACCTACGTTGCCCTTATAGCTCCCGACAGGAAAGAAACGGTAAAACTTTATTCTAAGGATGTCCCTATATTCGACAGCTTCAACATAACGAGGCAGATAAAATCTGCCTTCGGTAAGACTGTTTCTTTTAAATCAGGAGCATATCTGATCATAGAGCACACTGAAGCGCTTCACGTGATAGATGTCAATTCCGGCAACAGGAGCAAGGCATCTCAGGACCAGGAGACAAATGCCCTCGAAGTGAATCTTAGAGCTGCCGATGAAATAGCACGCCAGCTGAGGCTTCGCGATATGGGTGGAATCATTGTGGTCGATTTCATTGACATGGCCAAGTCTGAACATCGCCAACAGCTTCTCGATCATATGAGGGATAATATGGCAAAAGATAGGGCACGACATAATATCTTGCCCTTGTCTAAGTTTGGGCTTATGCAGATCACTCGCCAAAGGGTGCGTCCTGCACTTGACATAACTACAGAAGAGACTTGTCCGTCATGCTTTGGAAAAGGTGAGATTCAACCTTCACTGCTTTTTACCGATAAGCTTGAAGAAAAACTTGAATATCTCACACAGCAACTCGAAGTCAAGAAATTTGTCTTGTATATTCACCCGTTTGTGGATGCATATGTAAAGAAAGGTGTATTTTCGATCTATGGTAAATGGAAGCGTAGATTTGGCCGCGGCTTCAAGATAGTGCCGGATGAGTCGCTTGCATATTTGCAGTATAGGGTCATAGATGGCTCAGGACAAGAAATTTTGCTTCACGAGGAAAGCGATATGAATTCGGCGCAGTCGAAAAACAAGACACGTTCAGAAAGGCTTTTGGAAGAAGATGTGACTTCGTCTGACAATTCTAAGAAAGAAGCAAAGTCAGAATCAAAAAATGACTCTAAGAAGTAATAATTATTGTCCTAATAATGAAGAAAAGTTCAAGGGCGACTTCAACATAGGGAAGTCGCCCTTTTCATGATCGTCAGCCAGGGGCGTTCTAAGCAAGGAAATCGGCAACAATGAAGGTGCTTCCGCCGATATATATCACGTCCTTGTCGGTAGCATTGCATCGGGCAGCCTCGAAAGCTTCTTTTGGATTGACAAAAGCATTCCCTACAATCCCATGCTCAATGAATTTTGCTTTCAAGTCTTCAACTGGAAGGGCTCTTGGGATGGAAGCACATGTCAGATAATATCTTGCATCCTTTGGAAGAAGATTTATTATGTCATCGATGGCTTTGTCAGCTACAAAACCGATTATAATGTGTTTTTCTCCACGAGTCTCTTTGACAATCCTGTCAAGTTGTGACATCGTATATCTGATTCCGGCTTCATTATGTCCAGTGTCGCATATCGTAAGAGGTTTGTCTGCCACCTTCATCCATCTGCCAGCCAATCCAGTCAGTCCACATACATCTTCCATCCCTTTTTTTATCGCATCATCATCTATTTCGATTCCTATCCGTCTCATCTCGTAAAGCGCCGTCAAGACAGTATTGATGTTTTTCTTCTGATAGTCGCCGTCGAGTTGGCAGTGAAAATCCCCGCATATAGGGCTGCTGCAGTCAAGACCTCCTTCGGGATTGGATTTACATTTTTGGAGTGGGCAAAGTTTATCGGCAAAGAGAACTGTAGTCCCTACTTCACTTGCTCTTTCTTCAAACACTTCTTTTATTTCACCTTCTGCTTCCCCTACGACGCATGGCACCTCGCTTTTGATGATGCCTGCCTTTTCTCGTGCGATTTCAACAAGATTCTTACCTAAGAACTGTGTATGGTCTTTTGAAATATTTGTTATTATCGCCAATTCTGGGGATATGATGTTGGTAGAATCCAAACGTCCCCCCATTCCCACTTCAATTACGGCATAGTCTACCCTTTGGGAAGCAAACCAATCAAAGGCCATCATCATAGTGAGTTCGAAGAAACTTGGATGACCTTCATAACCGCTTTCCTTGAATTTCTTGACGAAATTCACTACGGCTTCCTTGTCGATCATCTTTCCATCAATTCTGATTCGTTCACGGAAATCCACAAGGTGAGGAGATGTATAAAGACCTGTGCGATAGCCTTGGCTTTGCAGAATAGCCGATATCATATGGCTTGTGCTTCCTTTGCCATTGGTGCCTCCTACATGGATACTCTTGAATTTTTTGTGTGGATGACCGAAGTAGGAGTCAAGTTTTTGGCTGGTCTGCAGCCCGGGCTTATATGCAGCGGCTCCTGTACGCGAAAACATTGGAAGTTGCGCGTAGAGCCATTCAAGTGTATTTTCGTAGTTCATGTCGATGTCAATAATATAGAATGAATCCGGTGAGCCCCATCAAGCATATGACGAGAATCGGATGAAGACCCAATTTCTTGCCCTTGTAGGGAATCTTAAAATATACAAGGTAGAAAGATACAGCACATATGGCTATGCTGCATATGAGAGTGCGGGTGTCATGATCAGGGGCGAAGTTAGCCCAGTTCATAAGCATTATTGCTGCTGATGCAATAAGACCTACTACTACTGGTCGGAGTCCTGCGAAGATTGCTTTGATGATACCGCTTTCATTATGCTTACGTATAAAATGCGAAGCTTTGATGACAAGGATAAACGAAGGCACAGTGACGGCTAAAGTGCAGAGGATGCTTCCGAGTATTCCCCAAATCGGCGAGGCAAGCTCTCCTCCGGTGACTTGTGCGGGGGCCACGTATCCAATATAGGTAGCCGAATTGATTCCTATAGGACCCGGGGTCATCTGTGATATGGCCACTATGTCTGTAAACATCTGTTCAGAAATCCAGCCAGGACCTACAACGGATCGCTCCACGAGTGAAAGCATCGCGTAGCCGCCTCCGAACCCGAAAATGCCTATCTTTAGATAAGCCCATATCATTTTAAGGTATATGCTCATATATAATTTAGAATTTATAATTTAGAATAATTGAGAATTGAGATTGATGATTCTTCATGATTTATCATGGTGTAACATGATGCAGCATGATTTATCATGAATTTCCAAATCTTTAATCCTTGGTAAGGTGACGGCGAGTGTATTCCCAATGTAGATAGCCTCCGATTGCTCCGAGTGCAATCCATGTGATGGGGTTAGAGACGATGCCCATGTCAAGCGAGATTACAAGTGCTGCCAAAGCCGGTATCCAGATAGTGGTCAGCTTAAGCTTGGCGGCTTTAGCCGTAGTGATCACAGGAGCAATGATAAGGGCTACCACTGCCGGACGTATTCCCATGAATATGCTGCTGAGCACATGGCTGCTTTTGATAGTCTCCGGAGTCAGGAAGATTGCAATGGCAAGAATTATTAGAAAAGAGGGGAGTATTGTGCCGACGGCAGCTACGATTCCTCCTTTCATACCTTTCAGCCGGTCGCCGATAGACGTGGCGATATTGACAGCGAGGATTCCCGGTAATGACTGAGCAATGGCAAGGAGATCGAGAAATTCATCTCGCTCTATCCAGTGATGTTTGTCGACGATTTCCTTCTCAATAATGGAAATCATGGCCCATCCACCTCCGAAGGTGAAGGCGCCTATTTTCATGAATGTAGTGAAAAGTTGTCCGTATATTCCCATACTTATTTTTTGTTTCAGACTGCAAAATTAATTTTTCCTGCATAATTTGCCAAGGAAATCTTCGGTTTTCTCAAAATTTATTGCTAACTTTGCAGTTGCCCACAATATGTGGAGTTGAAATAACCAAAAAATTAAAAGTAATGGCACTCTGGTTTGAAACCAAAATTAGATACGACCGCATGCAGGAAAATGGTGCGGTCAAGAAAGTAAATGAACCCTATCTTGTAGACGCTTTGACATTTACAGATGCAGAGGCACGCATCATTGAAAAGATCACGCCTTTCATCTCAGGAGAATTCTCCGTGTCTGCTGTGAAAAAGACCAAGATATCTGAGATATTTTTCGATGAATCCGACTATGCAGATAAGTTCTACATGGTAAAGGTGAATTTCATTACCCTTGACGAGAAAAGTGGAAAAGAGAAGAAGTCTGCCAGCTTCATACTTGTTCAGGCTGGCGACTTTGAGAATGCCCTTGGTCGTTTCCAAGACGGAATGAAAGGCACTATGGCTGACTATCAGATAGCCTCCATCGCAGAGACACCTCTGATGGATGTGTATCCCTATGAATACGATTCCCTGCAGAAGACTGATGCCCCTGCCTGAAGCCTTTGTGATTCAAATCGGAAACTTAAAATTTAAGACGCAAAACGCTTTCAAATGATAGCTGAGGAGATTAAGAAAATTCATGCTCTGCTTCCTCCAGGAGTTGAACTCTGTGCCGTAAGTAAGTTTCATCCTGCCGAGGCGGTAAGGCAAGCATATGATGCCGGTCAACGTATTTTCGGTGAAAGCCGAGTTCAAGAACTTCTTGAGAAGGTGAAAGTTCTTCCCGGCGATATCAAATGGCACTTCATTGGACATTTGCAGACAAATAAGGTGCGTCAATTGATAGGTAAGGTCTCTTTGATTGAGAGTGTAGACAGCGAAAGGCTTCTTGATCTCATCGACAAGGAGTCGGAAAAAGCCGGTGTTGTCACGCGCGTCCTGATGCAACTGCATGTGGCGCGTGAAGAAACAAAATTCGGATTCTATCCTGAGGAACTTCTGGAATACTTTTCTAATCGGAAATTTGAAAATCTCAACGCCACTCATATATGTGGAGTAATGGGAATGGCTTCCAATACAGAGGATATGAACAGGGTTAGGGAAGATTTCCGCCTGATTGCTGCTACAAAGGATAGAATCATGAAAATTGCACCTGATCTCATGGGGTTTGATATTGTATCTATGGGAATGTCAGGTGATTGGCCTTTGGCAGTTGAAGAAGGGGCAAATCTTGTCAGGATAGGGACTGCGATATTCGGCTCGAGAAACTATTGATATTAAAATTAATAACCTAACTTAATAACCAAAAATAAAATCACCATGAGTAATGTAAAAGCTGCATCTGCGCCCCAGTCGGGACGTACAGTGGCGATCGTCACGATGTTCTTTATCTTCGCGATGATCTCGTTTGTGACTAATATGGCTGCTCCATTTGGCAATATCTGGGGCTTCCGTTATGAGTGGGCCGGTATGGCAGGTAACCTTATGAACTTCACTGCCTATCTCTTTATGGGTATCCCGGCAGGCAACATGCTTATCAAGTATGGATACAAAAAGACCGCCCTTATTGCTCTTGCTGTAGGTGCTATTGGTCTTACTATCCAGCTCCTTTCAAGCTATGTCGGGGCTGATGTGGTGGTCTACGGCGAAGGAGCTACAGCTACCACTCTCAACCTCTTTATCTATCTTCTTGGTGCTCTCGTCTGCGGTTTCTGCGTATGTATGTTGAACACTGTAGTAAACCCGATGCTTAACCTTCTTGGTGGCGGTGGCAACAAGGGTAATCAACTTGTACAGATGGGTGGCTCGCTCAACTCTCTTTCCGGTACCCTTACCCCAATGCTCGTAGGTGTGCTTGTCGGTACGCTCACTAAGGAAACTTCTATGGCTACAGTTGCTCCTCTTGTGATCACCGGTATTGTCATCTTTGTGGCTGCTTTCATCATAATTTCTTTCATCAAGATCGAAGAACCCCAGAAGAACCTCAGCAAAGCGACTTATGAGCACAGTCCTTTCTCCTTCCGTCACTGTACACTCGGCGTAGTTGCCATCTTCTTCTATGTGGGTGTTGAGATTGGTATCCCGGGCGAAATGAACGCGTGGATCAGCCGCGAACCGTTTGAAGGTGCCGCTGCAGTGGCAGGTTCTCTTGCTGCTCTGTATTGGCTTCTTATGCTTGTCGGGCGTATTGTCAGCTCTGCCATCAGTGGTAAAGTTTCAACTCGCCTTCAGCTTATAGTTGTTTCTTCAATTGCTATGGCTTTCCTTTTGGTTGCAATTCTTCTTCCTAAAGACGTAACATTCAACTCACCAAGCATCCCCGCTCTCAATATTACAAGCGGTCTTGTGCCTTTGAAATGTCTTTTCCTCTTCCTTTGCGGGCTTTGCACTTCTGTAATGTGGGGTGGCATCTTCAACCTTGCAACTGAAGGCCTTGGTAAATATACTGCTAAAGCTTCCGGTCTTTTCATGACTATGGTGGTAGGCGGTGGTATTATGCCGTTTATCCAGGACTGGATCGCACGCACCACTGGCGATTATGTAAGCAGCTATTGGCTCGTATTCGCCATGGTGGCATACATCTTCTTCTATGCAGTTATAGGATGCAGGAATGTAAATACTGATATTCCGGTCAACGAAATCGACGAAAACCAAGTGCTTGATGCCGGTTGATAAATTCAACGCACAAACATTTAAACGATTACACATCTAAATACTTAAACAATAAAACCATGACCTTAGATCCAAACCTTCTCACCCGCGGCGCGGACAATATGCGTGTCCTTATCGCTGAAATGGTGGAAAAAGCAAAATCCGGTCACCCCGGTGGCGCTATGGGCGGAGCTGACTTCGTCAACGTCCTTTATTCCTCTTTCCTCAATTATGATCCGGAAGATCCAAATTGGTTTGCCCGCGACCGTTTCTTCCTTGACCCGGGCCATATGAGCACTATGCTCTATTCTGTGCTTGCCCTTGCAGGTAAGTTCACGATTGAGGAGCTCCAAGGCTTCCGCCAGTGGGGGAGCGCTACTCCCGGTCACCCGGAACTTGAAGTGAACCGTGGTATTGAAAATAGCTCAGGTCCTCTTGGCCAAGGCCACGTATATGCTGTAGGTTGTGCCATTGCAGAGCGTTTCCTCGCTGCTCGTTTTGGCGAAGTTGTGGAGCACAAGACATATGCTTTCATCTCCGATGGTGGCATTCAGGAAGAAATTTCCCAGGGTGCAGGCCGAATTGCCGGAAATCTTGGACTTCATAACCTTATCATGTTCTATGACAGCAATGAGGTTCAGCTTTCTACAAAGGTGAAGGATGTTACCTCTGAAGACACAGCTGCAAAATATCGTGCATGGAATTGGAATGTCCTTGAAATAGATGGAACCGATCCGCTGGCTATTGCCGGTGCTATCGAAGCTGCTCGCGAAGAGAAGGAGCGTCCTACGCTCATCATCGGGCATACAGTAATGGCCCGCAAGACTGTTGCCGCAGATGGCACAAGTCTGGAAGGTCATGTCAACACTCACGGACAGCCTCTTTCTGCTGCCGGAGCTGACATGGACAAGACTGTGGCCAACCTTGGTGGCGACCCACAGAATCCTTGGCAGATATGGGACGACGTAAAGAAACTTTATGCCGACCGTATGGAAGAACTCAAGAAGTATGCAGCAGACCGCAAGGCAAAGTATGCTGAATGGGCAGAGAAGAATCCGGAAGATGCAAAGACACTTCAGGATTGGCTCGACGGCAAGCTCCCTGACCTTGATTGGACTAAAGTGGCTCTCAAGCCTAATATGGCATCCCGTGCTTCTTCAGCAGCTGTCCTTTCTTTCCTCGCCGATCATGTCCACAACATGATAGTAAGCTCTGCCGACCTTGCCAACTCTGACAAGACAGATGGCTTCCTGAAGAAAACTCATGCATTTGTGAAGGGTGATTTCTCAGGTGCATTCCTTCAGAGTGGTGTTGCTGAGCTCACAATGGCTTGTATCTGCAACGGTATTGCTCTCCACGGAGGCTGCATCGCGGCATGTGGAACATTCTTTGTATTCTCAGATTATATGAAGCCTGCAATCCGTATGGCAGCACTTATGGAACTTCCGGTGAAATTTATCTTCACACACGATGCTTTCCGCGTAGGTGAGGATGGTCCGACTCATGAGCCGGTTGAACAGGAAGCTCAAATCCGTCTCCTTGAGCAGATGGACAATCTTGCCGGTCATCAGGCTGCTCTCGTGCTCCGTCCTTGCGACAGTGCAGAGACTGTAGAAAGCTACCGCATCGCTCTTGAAAATAAGAAATCTCCGACAGTGCTTGTGCTTTCTCGTCAGAACCTTGAAGACCTCCCGACTGAAAATCGCGCTGCAGAAGCGGCGAAGATGGATATGGGTGGCTATGTAGTATATGATGCTCCCGACACAAAGGTAGTTCTCGTAGCCAATGGTTCTGAAGTGGCTCTTGCTTATCATGTAGCTGAGAAGCTTGGTGAAGAAGGTATTGGAGCTCGCGTTGTGTCTGTTCCATCAGTTGGTCTTTTCTGCCGTCAGCCTAAGGCTTATAAGGATGAAGTGATTCCATCCGGAGTCAAGGTATTCGGTATTACGGCAGGTCTTCCGGCATCTCTCTTCCCTGTGATGAAGAATGATTGGGAGATATTCGGTATGGAACGCTTCGGTGCTTCAGCTCCTGCTAAGGTGCTCGACGAAAAGTTCGGGTATACTGTCGACAACGTGCTTGGCAAAGTCAAGGCATTTCTTGCAGAATAACTTTGTAACACCCACATATCTGAATAAATCAAAAAAGACGTGAATTTCACGTCTTTTTTTGTTGCCGATTCAGATATTTTTTATTAATTTTGCATATTGTAACAGGAATGTTGCTTTTACCTATAATAATCAAGTAACTAAGGATAATCGAACAATCTATAATAATTTTATCAAAACGATCAGATTATGAGCAATGAAAAGCAGTTTCTGACCTGTGATGGTAATCAGGCTGCGGCTCATGTGAGCTATATGTTCACTGAAGTGGCTGCTATCTACCCGATTACACCGTCGTCAACTATGGCAGAATATGTCGACGACTGGAGTGCAGCAGGCAGGAAAAACATCTTTGGAGAAACCGTACATGTGCAGGAAATGCAGTCTGAGGCCGGAGCGGCAGGTGCTGTCCACGGCTCTCTTCAGGCAGGAGCCCTTACTTCTACCTACACAGCATCACAGGGTCTTCTCCTTATGATCCCTAACATGTATAAGATTGCAGGTGAACTTCTTCCATGTGTCTTTAATGTGTCAGCACGTACCATAGCAAGCCATGCGCTTTCAATCTTCGGCGACCATCAGGACGTAATGGCAGTTCGCCAGACAGGTTTTGCAATGCTCGCAGAAGGCAGCGTACAGGAAGTGATGGATCTTTCAGGTGTAGCTCACCTTGCCACCCTTAAGAGCCGCGTTCCTTTTGTAAACTTCTTTGACGGTTTCCGTACATCTCACGAAATTCAGAAAATTGAGGTGATTGATCAGGACGCTCTTGCAGCCCTTATCGACAAGGATGCTCTTGCTGACTTCCGCAAGCGTGCGCTTTCTCCTGATGCTCCTGTAGCTCGCGGCATGGCAGAGAACCCGGATGTATTCTTCCAGCACCGTGAATCATGCAATAAATACTATGATGCTGTCCCGGAAATCGTAGAGGAATATATGAAGGAAGTGAGCAAAATCACAGGCCGCAATTATTCCCTCTTCGACTACTATGGCGATCCTGAAGCAGAAAACATTGTAATTGCAATGGGATCCGTGACAGATACTGCTAAGGAAGTCATCGACTATCTCCGTGCCCAGGGCAAGAAAGTCGGTCTCGTATCAGTCCACTTGTATCGTCCTTTCAGCGTGAAGCATCTACGTGCGGCAGTTCCTGCCTCTTGCAAGCGTATTTGTGTTCTCGACCGCACTAAAGAGCCGGGTGCAAATGGCGAGCCTCTTGCTCTTGACGTTAAGGAAGCTTACTATGGCATTGAGGGTGCTCCGAAGATCATCAGCGGACGCTATGGTCTGTCTTCAAAAGACACTACTCCTGCTCAGATCCTTGCAGTTTATGAAAATCTTGAAGCAGCAGAGCCCAAAGATCGTTTCACTGTAGGTATTGTTGACGACGTAACTAACCTGTCGCTTCCTCAGCTCCCTGAAATCAATGTAGGTGGCAAAGGAATGTTCCAGGCTAAGTTCTATGGTCTCGGTGCTGACGGTACTGTAGGTGCCAACAAGAACTCAGTGAAGATCATCGGTGAGAACACCAATAAATATTGCCAGGCTTATTTCAGCTATGACTCTAAGAAATCCGGTGGTTTCACTTGCTCTCACCTCCGTTTCGGCGACGAGCCTATCCGCAGTACATATCTTGTGAATACTCCTAACTTTGTGGCTTGCCACGTTCAGGCTTATCTTCACATGTATGATGTGCTCCGCGGTCTGCAGGATGGCGGCACATTCCTTCTCAATACAATCTGGGAAGGTGAGGAACTTGCTGAAAACCTTCCAAACAAGGTTAAGAAATATCTTGCCAAGCACAATATCACCCTCTATTATATCAATGCATCAAAGATAGCTCAGGAAATCGGTCTTGGCAACCGCACCAACACTATCCTCCAGTCTGCTTTCTTCCGCATTACAGAGGTGATACCTGTCGACCTTGCAGTAGAGCAGATGAAGAAGTTCATCAAGAAGAGCTATGGCAAGAAGGGTGACAATATCGTAAATATGAACTATGCAGCTGTTGACCGTGGCGGCGAATACAAGAAGCTCGACGTCGATCCGGCATGGGCTGAGCTCGCCGATGAAACACCTGTAAAGCTCAACGAACCTGAATTTATCACCAATGTCGTTCGTCCGATCAACGCTCAGGATGGCGACCTCCTCCCCGTCAGCACTTTCGTAGGTCGCGAAGACGGCACTTGGGAGCAGGGCACTGCAGCTTATGAGAAGCGTGGCGTTGCAGCTTTCGTTCCGGAGTGGAATCCTGAAAACTGTATCCAGTGTAACATCTGTTCCTATGTTTGTCCTCACGCTGCAATCCGTCCGTTCCTTCTCAATGCTGAGGAAATGGCAAATGCACCGTTTGGCGAGGATCATACACTTCCTGCTATCGGCAAGGGTCTTGAAGGTCTCCGCTTTGTTCAGCAGGTTGACGTTCTTGACTGTCTCGGTTGCGGCAACTGTGCAGATGTATGCCCGGGCAAGAAGGGCGTGAAGGCTCTTGAGATGAGGCACTTCGAGACTCAGGAAGGTCAGGCTAAGAACTGGGAATACTGCGAGGAGCATGTATCTAATAAGGCTGATCTCATCAACATTATGCAGAATGTGAAGATGAGCCAGTATGCTAAGCCTCTCTTCGAGTTCTCAGGCGCTTGCGCAGGTTGTGGTGAGACTCCGTATGTGAAGGCTATCACTCAACTCTTCGGCGACCATGAGATCGTAGCTAATGCTACTGGTTGCTCTTCTATCTATTCCGGTTCTGTTCCTTCTACTCCTTACACTACCAACGCTGAAGGTCAGGGTCCTGCATGGGCAAACTCACTCTTTGAAGACTTCTGCGAATTCGGTCTTGGCATGTATATAGCCTATGAGAAGATGCGCGATCGTCTTGTAGACACTTGCCAGAAGATCCAGACTTGCGACTGCTGCGACGATGAGATCAAGGCTGCTGCTGCAAAATGGGTTGAGGTTCGTGAAGACGCTAAGGAATCTCGTAAGGCAGGGGCTGCTCTTGTAGCTGCATGTGCTAAGTGTGATTGCGATCTATGCAATATCATCCGCAATACACAGAAATTCCTTTCTAAGCGTAGTCAATGGATCATCGGTGGTGACGGCGCTTCCTATGATATCGGTTACGGTGGTCTTGACCATGTGATCGCTTCAGGCAAGAATGTCAATATCCTTGTTCTTGATACAGAGGTTTATTCTAACACTGGTGGTCAGAGCTCTAAGTCTACACCAATCGGTGCCATCGCTAAGTTTGCTGCTGCCGGCAAGCGTATCCGCAAGAAAGATCTTGGCCTGATGGCTACTACTTATGGATATGTTTACGTAGCTCAGATTGCAATGGGTGCAAACAACGCTCAGACACTTCAGGCACTCCGTGAGGCAGAGGCTTATGACGGTCCATCTCTCATCATAGCTTATGCTCCATGTATCAACCATGGTCTGAAGGCAGGTATGGGCAAGAGCCAGAAGGAAGAGAAACTCGCAGTAGACTGCGGTTACTGGCATCTCTGGCGCTACAATCCTGCTCTTGAGGAAGAAGGTAAGAATCCGTTCAGCCTCGATAGCAAGGCTCCGGATTGGAGCAAGTTCCAGGACTTCCTCGCCGGTGAGGTACGCTTCGCTTCAGTGAAGAAGATGTGTCCGGATGCCGCTGAAGAGCTCTTCAAGGCTTGTGAAGACAATGCACGTTGGCGCTACAACAACTACGTTCGTCTTTCTCAGCAGGACTGGGGTAAAGATCCGGAACTGACCGCTGAAGAGATCAAACTCCGTAAAAACGACTGATAAGTCATGTTAAAATCAGCAAAGCCTGCGAATATTTCGCAGGCTTTGTTTTTAAGATGAGTCATGACATATCATGATTAATCAAGTTGTATCATGATGTATCATGAGTAAAATTATCCTTTTTTATAATAGTGTTAACTTTCTTCTGTTACCCTTGATTTTCTTTGGTTCCAATTCTTTGATCAACTGCTTTGCTTTTTCTGATGGGACTGCTACGAGAGCGTGATGGTCAGAGAGGGTGATTGGGCCTACTTCAGAGGCTTCGAGGCCTCCTTCCTTGCATAAGAAGCCCACAATGTCGCCTTTCGAGAGTTTTTCCTTTCTGCCGGCGCTGATACGTATAGTGGCTTTGTCGCTCTTTAAGGCTGATTGGGCATTCGGATCGGGGCGGTAAGTGCCGTCTGTCTCAATAAATGGTTTCAGTTCCTCGTCAGGACCGGTGAGCACATATATGTCGCCTGATGCGTCTACTCGTGCGGTACGGCCATTACGATGCGTATAAGTCTCCGGTGTCAGTGGCTGATGATAATGGATGATGTTGCTCACTCCCCGAATATCTAGGCCACGCGCTGCAAGGTCTGTGGCAATGAGTATGGGTGCAGATCCATTGTTGAACATTGAGATCGCATCTTCTCTTTGGAATTGATCAAGTTCTCCGTGGTAGAGAGCACATGCCACTTTGTTCTTCTTCAGGAATTCTGCAACACGGACAGCACTTTCGCGGTGATTTACAAATATTATAGTCCTTTCAGGAATGTCTTCTTTAGAAATGCTCCTAAGTAACTGCAGCAAAGACTCGAGCTTGTCTTTCTCTGTATCTACACGGTAAATCTTCATTCTTTCCCTGACAGTTCCAGCATTCTCTGAAAAATCAATCTCAAGAGGATTGTCAAGTTTTATAAAAGATGGCAAAGAAGAGCTTGCAGTTGCTGAAGTGAGGATGATCCGGCTTACGTTTTTAAGCCGATTGAATATTTTCCTCATGTCATCCTCAAATCCTAATTCAAGCGATTTGTCATACTCGTCAAGAATCAGTATCCTTGTAGGAGTTGGGTCGACATTCCCACGTTTCAAATGATCGAGTAGCCTTCCCGGGGTAGCGACAATAATATCAGGAGTTACACTTAGAGTATTTACTTCATCCTCCACGTTGTGACCTCCATAAAGAGCTGTAACTTTAAAGCCGGAAGCCAATTCCCTGACGACACCAGCAATTTGAATGACAAGTTCGCGAGAAGGTGCTATTATGATTGCTTGTACTCTTCCCGTAGGAGGATTCAGCCATTTAAGCATAGGAAGAGTAAATGCCACTGTTTTGCCGGAGCCTGTAGGAGCTACCAAAATTATCTCTTTAGATTCAGAAGCCGCTGCCATAGAGCGTTTCTGCATATCATTTATTTCTGTGATGCCGAGTTTTGACAAGTTAGGCAAAAATTCTTTCTCTCTCATATCAGTTATTTCTATTATTATATAATAACAACAAATAAAAAAGGCTTTCGATTATCGAAAGCCTTAATAGGTGGCGGGAGCAGGACTCGAACCTGCGACCTTTGGGTTATGAGCCCAACGAGCTACCACTGCTCCATCCCGCGGTGTGATTGCGAGTACAAAATTACAACATTTTTGACCTTTTGTCAAGTCTTTTTGAGTTAAATTTTGTTAATAAAAAGTATGATTATAGATAAATTATTAATTGCCAAATAATTAATGATAATCTATTATTAATCGTTAATAGTTTGTCGTTAATCGTATATCGTTTATCGCTGGATAGTAAACGCTGCGCAAGAGTAGCCTCCGCCGAATACCATCAACGACACGATATCCCCTTTCTTCAAGTCATGCTGATGTTGTGCCAAAACAAGAGGCGCGCTGGCACTGCCGGTATTTCCCAACTCCTGAATGTTGTTGAGGAACTTTTCCATCGGAGCCCCCATCATGCGTGCAAGTTGCTTCACAATTCGCATGTTTGCCTGATGCGTGATGAAATATGTATGATCTTCTCTTTTGACACCGCATTTTGCAAGATTCTTGTCAAGGGCATATTCCATATATTTCACTGCATTCATGAACACGTCTCTACCATCCGGCATACTTATGCCTCCCTCCTTCGGTCTGAGCATTACGCCATCCGGGCCTTTGCCTATGTGTCCAAGACCTTCAGTGTATACAGAGAGAACTTTGATATCATTCTCTGATTCCTTATCTTTACTCAAGAAATACGCAACAGCTGCATCGCCCCACAGATGCCCTGCTTTGGGATCAGAATCTGTGGAATAATACGAATTCTGTTCGCTGCAGATAAGAAGAGCGCGGGTAGCCTTGCCCATGGCAAAATAACCTTCGATAATCTCAAGTCCATTGACAAATGAGCTGCATGCTGATGATGCATAGAGAGCTTTCGCTCCCTGTATGCCATATTTACGCTGCACTCTATGTGCTGCCGACCCAACTGTGTCGTATGCACAATAATGGGCAGCGACAATCAGGTCAACATCTTTAATAGAGTAGGGGAGGCGTGGCAGTGCGTTTTCAACTGCCTCGTATGCCATAGTGTCTACATTCTCATCTTCAGAGCATCTGCTCCTTGTCTCAATGCCGGTGCGCTGAACAATCCAGTCGGCTTCAAGACCATTAATGTTCTTGAAATATTCGTTTGACACTCTCTTTGACGGTATGTAATGACCTATTGCATTGATATACATGGGCTGTCTTAATTTAAGGTTAAATTACTGATGGTGAAACGTGTTCAATTTAGATGAAAAAAAGAATATTTTCTTAACGTTTTAATAATCCCGACAACAGCATGGAGACAAAAGATCTGGAAAGTTGATCCTTATCCACGCCGATTTCGGATAGGTCATCGCGAATGTAGGGGACGTCAAGACCTTGAATTGTCTTTGTAATTATCAAAGCGGTACGCGGAATATCATCAATCTCAAATATACCTTCTGTCACACCTTCCGCAAGTATTTGCTGAAGAAGAATTGTTTCTTTCCGGCTTACAATTCTCCTTGCCCTGTCTACTTTCCTTACATCGCGGAAAAACCAGGCGCGAAGCGATCCGTTGCGCGACACCACTTCCTTCATGGTCTCAAAATGTGCATCGATATATTCAATAAGTTTTTCATCGGCTGGTATGGGCTTTGCAACTATTGTGCGCAGCTGCGAAAGCGCTATGTCGGTTTCCTGCTCGATGACGGCATTGTAAATGTCCCGTTTGCTTTTGAAATAGGTATATATTGTGCGACGTCCCTTCTCAGATGCCGATGCGATATCGTTCATAGTCGTATTCTCAACACCTTTTCTTGCAAAAAGCTGCCGAGCCACTTCTATAAATCTTTCTCGTGTCTTAAGTCCCACGCGTAAGTTTTATTTTGGGTTAAAGAATCGTAAATTGCACACTATTTCTTTTGTGTGCAAAATTAATGAAAATTTATTCTATTTCCAAATTAATTTCCAATAATCGGAAGCATTTCAGGCAGAGGATCAGTTTCTATTTCGATTTTCTCCTTTGATACGGGATGAATGAACTCTATTCTCTTTGCCAGAAGGGATATGCCCCCTCCCGGATTCGAACGACGGGCGCCATACTTCAAATCCCCTTTTATGGGTGTTCCAGTTGAAGAAAGTTGTGCTCTTATCTGGTGTTTGCGTCCGGTCAGCAATTCTACTTCAAGAAGAGAATATCTGTCGCCTTCTGCTATCACCCGATATTTCAATTTAGAAAATTTTGCATCTGGTGCATTTTTATCCACGACTCGAGTCTTGTTGAGACGACCGTCTGACTGAAGCCATGATTCGATGACTCCTTCTTTCTCCTTGCGCTTACCTTCTACAAGAGCCCAATATGTCTTATGGATTTCTCCTTTCTTTAGCATCTCATTGAGTCGGGAAAGTGCTTTGGAAGTCTTGGCAAATACCACAAGCCCTGCTACCGGCCGATCAATGCGATGTACGACTCCGCAAAAGACATTCCCCGGTTTGTTGTATTTCTCTTTCAGATATCCTTTGATTATCTCGGAAAGAGGAGTGTCGCCGGTCTTGTCGCCTTGCACTATCTCTCCAGCTTCTTTCCTGACAATGATAATATGATTGTCTTCGTAGACCGGCTTCATAATTTAGAAAGTCTGTATTCAGCTATTATAAAATCGTCAGGATATGTTACCTTAATGTTGATCGGATCTCCTTTATACATTCTGATGGGATGTCCAAACTCGCTTACGACGCTTGCATCGTCAGTAAAGACGTGATCATCTTTCTTTAAGGCTTCTTCATATGCCATATGGATGAGAAGGTTATTGAAGACTTGAGGTGTCTGCACGATGTGGAATTCTGATCTGTCAACTTCGGTATTGTTGCGTAGTGTGCCTTTTCTTAAAGATTCTGTCACAGGAACAGCAGGAATCCCCACATACCAATCAGCGGCCATTTGGTATCCTTCTCGGATCACGCGTTCACTCACGAGCGGACGGGCTGCGTCGTGGACTGCTACATATGCGTCTTCTTTAAATGGGATCAGTGCCAGTCCTGCAGCTACCGACATCGTGCGAGTGGCTCCTCCGGCTACTACTGTATGTTCAGGACAATCTTCACCGCAAACCTTTTTCCAAAGATCTATGTAGTCAGGATGCATCGCTACGATTATATTGGTAGACGGATCTTCATTGTGAAAAGCGCGGATCGACCACCAAAGCATAGGATGTCCACAAATATTGTGGAATTGCTTGGGAAGAGAATCGCCGGAGCGGCTTCCTACCCCTCCGGCGACTATGATAGCATATTTGGTAAACATATCAAAAGATTACATGTTCATGCCGCCGTCAACTTGGATCACCTGACCGGTGACATAGCTCGACATGTCGCTTGCAAGGAAAAGGGCAACATTTGCAATGTCTTCCACCTGGCCTCCACGGCGGAGAGGAATCTTCTTGCACCAGTCAGCGCGGACTTCTTCAGGAAGGGCTGCTGTCATGGCTGTCTCAATGAAACCCGGTGCGATAGCGTTGGCGCGGATACCACGGCTTCCTACTTCCTGGGCTATGCTCTTGGCAAGAGCGATAAGACCTGCCTTTGAGGCAGCATAGTTGGCTTGCCCGGCATTGCCATGTACGCCCACTACCGATGCCATATTGATGATGGATCCGTTGCGCTGGCGCATCATGATTGGAAGGACAGCATGGATGAAGTTGAATGCTGATTTAAGATTGACAGCTATCACGGCGTCCCACTGAGCCTCGCTCATACGCATCATGAGGCCATCTTTTGTGATTCCTGCGTTGTTTACGAGGATGTCAATTGATCCGAAATCTTCCTTTATTTGCTTTACTACCTCTTCGGTCTCGGCAAAATTAGCCGCGTTTGAAGCATATCCTTTTGCCTTTACGCCGAGGGCTAATAGTTCGTCTTCTGTCTGTTTCCCGTTTTCATCGATTACGAGGTCGGTGAATGCAACGTTTGCGCCTTCTGCTGCAAACCTTAGGGCGAGTGCCTTGCCGATGCCGCGTGCGGCTCCGGTCACGATGGCGGTCTTTCCTGCTAAAAGATTCATAATTATCTGTCGTTATTGGGTTGATTGCTTTTTCAGTCTGCAAATTTAATCATTTTCCGCGACATACGCAAATTTAGTTGCGCGTGATGCGTGGCGCGCAAAAATTCCAATAAGAAGTGCAATGGCACGTTGGTTGATTAGGAAAAAGAAAATTATGCAGTATGAATTATGAATTATGCATTATTTTAATTAATTTTGCGGAATGATGCTGATTCAAGTCATACTTCCACTTCCTATTCAGGGCACATTTACCTATTCAGTGCCTGACGATGTCCGTGACATGGTGGGCATCGGTTCCCGTGTGCTCGTGCAGTTCGGACGAAAAAAATATTATACGGCAATCGTAGCCGGAATCGACCAGACGCCTCCTCAGCATTATGAGGTAAAGTCTATAATGGCTGTATTGGATCCTCATCCCGCCCTTCGGTATCCTCAGCTAAAGTTTTGGGAATGGATAGCTGAATATTATCTCTGTTCAGTGGGTGATGTGATGAAAGCAGCATTGCCGACAGGCCTTAAAATAGAAAGCGAGAGCGTGGTGACGCTCAATCAGGAGTTTGATGCTGACGATGGCATTCGTCTCACGGAGCGACAATCACAGATCATTGCTGCCCTTCAACATTCAGGTAAGGATTCTTTGACCGGTCTTGAAAAAGCGCTCGGAATAAAAAATGTTGCTCCTCATGTCAATGCGCTTTTGGCATCAGGCGTGGTCAAGGTCGATGAGAAAGTTGTGGAGAAGTATCGGCCTAAGACCGTGACAAAGGTTCGATTGCTGTGCGACCGCAATGACGAGGAGCGTCTTCATGGTTTCTTTGACATGACGAAGCGCAGTAGCCAGCAGCAGGCGGTGCTTTTGGCTTATCTCGACCTTTCAAAGTTTATGGTAAAAGGTGAGGAAGTGCGTGATGTGGAGCGTGACACGCTATTGAAAGCGAGCAAAGTTTCTCCCGGAGTGCTGAAGGCTGTGGCAGACAAGGGTATAATCGAGATATACAAGGATAAAATAAATCGTTTCGCATCTGTAGGGGAAAATACAGGCAAAATGCCGGTCCTTTCCGAATTGCAAGCTAAGGCAGCAAAAGAAATTAGGGATTCTTTTCGCGACCATGCCATTACGCTTCTGCATGGTGTGACGGGTTCAGGCAAGACAGAAATTTATTGCGATCTCATAAAGGAGGTACTTGATCAGGGAAACCAGGTGCTTTATCTTGTGCCTGAGATATCTCTTACGACTCAGCTTACTGACCGGCTTAAGAAGGTGTTTGGAAACAGACTATTGATATATCATTCAAAGTTTTCAGATAGCGAGAGAGTAGATATATGGAACCGTCTGCTGAATTCCAATGAGCCGATGGTGGTGCTTGGAGTAAGAAGTTCAGTGTTCCTTCCATTCGCTCGACTCGGGCTTGTAGTTGTAGATGAAGAGCATGAGTCATCATATAAGCAATATGATCCGGCTCCGCGCTACAATGCCCGTGATGCAGCTACTGTCCTTGCCTCCATGCATGGAGCCCGGACACTTTTTGGATCTGCAACTCCTTCAATTGAGACATATTGGAAGGCTGTAAACGGGAAATTCGGTCTCGTGACGTTGACTGAACGTTATGAGGGTTCCTCACTCCCGGAAGTGGAGATTGTAGACATGAGGCGCATGCGCAAGCAGAAGGATGTAAAGGGTATCTTGTCAGGACCATTACGTCGTGCGACCAAGGAAGTTCTCGATGAGGGTTGGCAAGCCATTATGTTTCAGAATAGGCGTGGCTTTGCTCCTGTCGTCGTGTGTCAAACTTGTGGATGGAGTCCGAAATGCCCGAATTGTGATGTCAGCCTTGTCTATCATAAAGGTATAAAGCTGCTAAGATGCCATTACTGTGGCTACACACAGACCCTGCCGGATCTTTGTCCTGCCTGCGAGGAAAATACCCTTGAAAAATATGGTTATGGCACTGAGCGGATAGCGGAAGAGGTGCAAGAAGAATTCCCGGATAAAAAGGTTTCGCGGATGGATCTTGACACGACCCGCAATAAAATGGCATATCAGGATCTGATAGAGGAGTTTGCTGATCATCGCACGGATATTCTTGTCGGGACGCAGATGGTATCTAAAGGTCTGGATTTCGACAAGGTGAAGATCGTAGGCGTTTTAAATGCCGACACACTGCTCAATTTCCCGGATTTCAGAAGCAACGAGAGGGCTTTCAACATGCTTGAGCAAGTTGCCGGACGCGCCGGGCGTCGTCAGGAACCCGGAAAAGTCCTTATCCAGACTTCTAAAGCAGATGAAAGGATATTGGATCATGTCAAGAACCACGATTATATGTCTTATTATAAGGAGGAACTCGAAGAACGTCAGAAATACGCGTACCCCCCATTTACTAAGATAATCAATGTTTATGTACGCAACAAAGATGCGGCAACATGTGATGCTGCCGCAGTTATGCTGTCTATGGCATTGAGAGAGGTTTTTGGTGGAAGGGTGCTTGGTCCGGAGAAACCGTTCGTTTCGAGGGTCAACACTTGGTATATCCAGCAGATTATGTTGAAAGTTGAATCCGGAGCTTCAATGAAGAAAGTTAAAGCACTTCTCCGGCAGGTCTATGAGCGACTTGCTTCGACTCCACAGATTAAATCTTCTCAGATCCATTATGATGTGGATCCGGTATGATAACTACTGAACTAACTTTGGAGATAATTTGGCAGATGCTAACTCATAAACCCATAAAGCAGTCAAGACAGAAACAGCTGCTACCAAAATCCATGCAATATAGCTGAAATCAATGGCCATGGTGGCGGCATTGAGTAATGGTAAGGAGATCTTGAAAGAAGAAATCCAGTCTACAATCATTGGGAAAAGCAATGTCAGTATAACTCCCATTGCAAAGCCACAGGCTCCTGCTATAGCTACGGCCCATTTATTGCGCCGTTTCTGTGCTGCATTGTAACGTCTGATTATTTCTACAGCTTCCATGTTCTTTTGCAGTTTAGCCATAAACTGAAAAGAAGAGGATAGTTCCGGATCAAAGTCCTTGAATATATCTTTAATTTTATCGTCTTCCATAATTTCTTATTTAATTGTTAATGTTTTAATAGTTTTACGCTCAAGCGTAAAGTTAATAAAACTTCTCAGCGGCTTTTCGTGAGAAGGTTGCGGAGGTGGTTTCGACCGCGAGAAAGATGTTGCTTTACTGCGTCTTGCGATGATTCCACTATTTCTGCTATCTCTTTGATAGAATATCCTTCCATATAAAATAATAGTATAGATGTTCGCTCCTTGCCGGGGAGCGTGTTTAAAGCAGAATAAAGTTCTTGATAGCGAAATGATGAGTCAGACGAATAAGTCGATTGGATGTCTTGGGCATCGTCATAGTCAGTGAAAACTTTTTCGGATCGTTTCTGATTGATAAACGTCGTATAGCCGATTCTGAAAATCCAAGCTTTGAATTTATCCTCATTTTTGATGCCGTCGCAAGATAGATATGCTTTCAGGTATGACTCTTGGGCAATGTCGTCGGCAAGTGCAGAATCTCCGCAGCAAAGGGCCACAAGAAAGCGACGGAATGCTTTTTGTGTACCCTCTACATGAGTTATGAACTGCTCACGAGTCATTTTATTTATCTTCAGGAGTTTCTATCTGGTTGCGTGTCACGAAATAGACAATCAGATAGCTTATACCTATTGCAAGCGAAATTCCACCGAACATCAACGGAATAGTGACAGGGTCAGCACTGAATTCTGTTCCATTCGCGAGATTCACTATCCCGACGATTGCCAAAGCTAAACCTATCAGTGAAAACATACATCCTCTCAGCAGACGAGCATTAAGAATTTCTTGTGGTGATTTCTTCGGCTCTCTCATTGCTTCGATAAGTTTATCGGTATCCACTTCCTTATTTGCCTCAATAGCCTTGATAAGGATCTCGCTACGCTTATTGACGGTGTTTGACTTTCTGAGTGCCACGATAAGTACTATAGCTATTGGCATCACACAAGCCACAAAAATAGGAACAATAATTTCTACCATAATCTATTTTTTATTGTAATTTTTAATTGTTATTAATGTCATTCTTTTGAGACGTCTCATCCATAAGACACTTCCCATTCCTAAAAAGTGACATTCAAATCAAAAAATTTTTAAGTACTGAGGTCGTTTAAACTAATTTCGATAAGTTAAAACTAAAGTAAAATAATTAAAATACAGCGCACTCTGCAAAAAATGCACTATATTATAGTCGCCAAACAAAAAATATAGTAATCATGCCAGAATACGCTGTACTCGACAAAGATACAATATTGTAATCAATTAAACATAGGAGAAAAAATCATAGCAAGATCAATAGCAGAAACCCCGATATTGACAGGTGAGGATGCAATACGTTTCGAACGCCTGAGAAAAGAGGTTGACAGCCTTACCAAGGAACAACGCGCGGAGAATACGCGCAAATTGAACTAAAGGATAAAAAACGCGAAAAATCGCATCGAAATTTGCATATAAATGCGCTCATTCTCTGTGTTACCAGGAGATGCGTAGCAGACCCATCCCATGGCGAGCTTGCCAAAATCATATATAGAAGCTCTCTAAAGCATTGAAACCCTGCGCACTTTGCCATCTGCGCCCTCTGCGTGAGACTTTTAGTACAAGCGAAAGTCGTGCAAAAAAATTTTGACTCTGGTTCCTTTGCCTAATTGGCTTTGGATTCGGATCTCGCCGCCATGTTTTTGGATTATCTGGCGTGTGATGGAAAGTCCGACTCCGCTTCCATTTGGCTTTGTTGTGTAGAAAGGTTGGAAGAGATTGTGGAGAGTGTCTTGGGTCATTCCTGAGCCATTATCTTTGATAGTCAAATAAGGATGGGAGTCTGAAACTGTCAGGATTATTTCGATTTTCCCTCCTTCAGATGGTAGCGAATCGAGAGCATTGCGAAGAAGATTGATCAGTGCTTGATTTATCAGCGAAGTATCAATATTCAAAATCATATCTTCAGGAACAGTATACGAAATTGTCTCTTCCGGCACATTCCTGTTGTCAAGTTCCGCTTTGAAGAGACGCTTCAATGAATAAAAGAAATCACCGGCTTTGACAGTCTCAAGTTTTGGTTCCGGGAGGTGGGTCAACTTATAATAAGAGTCAAGAAAGCGATGTATGCCTTCCGCTTGTGAAAGAAGTAGTTGCGATGCCTCCGAAAACTTCTTCCCTTGATATCGGTCGGGTTTAGCTACCATATCTGCGGCAATTGCTACAATTGGAGTGATACCATTGCGCATCTCATGAGTCATTATTCTCAAAACCCTGTCATAATACAGTTTTCTGGTTTGCAACTCTCGCATATTCTCACTATACATGTCGGATATTCTGTTCATTGCATCCGACATCTTTTGAAGTTCATGATCCCCTCCAAGAATAATCCTCGTCGTCGTGTCATTCATCTCAAGAGCATTCACGAATGTCGACATCGTGCCAATCAACCGGGATTGAAGATGCCATAAGGCAAATATGCACACAGCGGTAAGGATCAAAGTAAGACATCCTTGTGCCCACAATCCATTGAAAAAAAGGAGAGTGGCACCTATCGCACTAATAATGATACCAGCAATGAGTAAGGCAATGTTTAGTCTAAACCGTCTCATTTTTTCAAGAGATTATAAAGAGTCTGACGGTTTACCCCGAGTTGCTGCGCAGCTGCCGATAGATTCCCTCCGCAATTGTCGATCACACTGCGGATATGACGCATCTTAACCTCGTCGAGAGTAAGAGTTAACCTTTCGCTTTCTGCTGCTTCGAGTTTAGAAACACGTCGGGCCGCATCCTTATCTTGGCGAACCTGGCGATTTTTTGCGATTGCTTTTTTTAGTTTTTCGATAAGCTGTTCATTATCCCATGGTTTGGTGACAAAGTCTTCGGCACCTAATTTCATCGCTTTCACAGCTATTTCCACATCTCCAAATGCAGTTATTACCACAATGGCAGGAGGATTTGGAAGTCCTTTCAGACGTTCAAGCCAGAATAGACCATCACTGCAATCAAGTCTGCCGTTATCAAAATTCATATCGAGAAGCACAGCATCGTAGTTGCCAGGCGATGAAAGAGTAGCAATCATCGCCGGATTCTCCACTGCATCGACCTCCTCAAATTCATCACTTAGCAGTAGCTTAAGTGTAGCCCTTACAGCCGAATTGTCGTCAATTAT
>JAIDUH010000171.1 GCA_029060285.1 Muribaculaceae bacterium
AATTAAATAGCTTATTATGAATGCTAATGAATGATCATTTCATGATAATGAAAGCTAAAAATGCTCAATTTTTGAGGCATCTTCAGATTTTGATGCAAATTTAATCATTTTTTTTTGAATAAAGAAATCCAAACCACATAAAAATCGCATTACAGAGGGTAAAAAAATATACAAATGTAAAAAAAATATGTCGCGACCCCTTTCGCGACATATTCTCATTCAAATTTCTTCTATCAATTCTTTATCCCTGCATCTAAGAATGCGGGCCGGAAAGTCTTCACAAAGCTGGAGGTTGTGTGTTGCCATTAAAATTGAATGTCCATCTCCGGCAAGACTATGCAGAAGGCTCACGATTGTGATTCCTGTCTGGGGATCAAGATTACCGGTAGGCTCATCTGCAAGAATCAGTTTAGGGTTGTTGAGAAGTGCCCTTGCTATGACAATACGCTGCTGCTCTCCTCCGGAGAGCTCATGAGGCATCTTGTAGCTTTTATGGTTCATACCTACATCTATAAGCACATCCTCTATCCTCTGATCCATTTCAGCCCTATTGTGCCATCCTGTAGCCTTGAGCACAAAAGAAAGGTTGTCGTAAACAGAACGGTCTTGGAGCAATTGGAAATCCTGGAAGACTATTCCGATGTTCCTGCGAAGAAATGGCACTTGTTTTTTCTTTATATCAAGAAGATTAAAACCAAGCACCTCCGCTTTCTCACCGGAAAATATCGGCACTTCCGCATACATGGATTTTAGCAGTGAGCTTTTGCCACTGCCGACTCTTCCTACCAAATAGCAGAACTCTCCTTCCCCTATGGAGAAGGAGACGTCCTTGAGAACTGTCTTTTCGGCTCGATGTATCTCGACACCTTTATATTCAATGATATCAGACATTATGATTCTTTTTCAGCGCTTGTCAATTTAATGAATCCAACAGCTATCGCACCACATACAAGAAGTATTCCTGCTGCTACAAGCATGTAACTTTGATTGCCACCAAGAAGAGAAAGAAGCACTCCGCCAAGAGCTGCTGCAACTATCTGAGGAAGACAAATGGTGCCATTGAAAAGACCGAGATAAGCTCCCATATTATCACCCTTGAGTGAGTTGGTCAGTATGGTGAATGGAAGAGCAAGCATTGCAGCCCATGCGCAACCAATAAGGAAATAGCTTATAAAGAGCAGATATTTGTCAGCGAAGAAAATCGTGGAAACAAAACCTACCGCTCCCAAAAGAAGGCTGACGATATAAACGGTCTTAAGGCTCTTGAATCTTGGAATTACGATGGCCCAAAGCACAGAACCGATAGCTTGGACAGCAAAGAGTGTGCCCACCCAGTTGCCCGCTTCCTGATAGCCGGCAGAGGCCACATCTTGAGTGCCCCATACGCTTCCTGCAATAGCACCATTGGTATAAGTCCACATAAATAGGAAAGCAGACCAACAGAAGAACTGTACAAGACCTACACTCCAGAAAGTAGAGGGAGCTTCTTTCAACAACTTAACGAGATTGAATTTCTCATGTTTCTCAGTCTTGCAGGCATCGATACCATGGAATCGAGCATATTCGGCAGGCGGCATTTCCTTAATTGTCATGAAGCTATAGATGACGCAAAGAATTAGCACTGCAGCTCCGATATAGAAGGAATAAGTCACAGAATCAGGGACGACACCTTGAGGGGCAATATTGCTGATACCTATGGCAGTCAAGATAATCGGGGCTAAGTATCCAACCAAAGATCCTGCATTACATAGAAAACTTTGTATGGAATAAGCCAATCCTTTCTGTTTTTCATTGACCATGTCTCCGACAAGCATCTTGAATGGCTGCATTGCCATGTTGATAGATGTGTCAAGAAACATCAAGGCTATGAAACCAAAAACCATCGCACCACTCACTGCAAGGCCAAAACTTCCTGCATTCGGGAGCAAGCACATCACGATTACAGCTATAAGGGCTCCTAAAAGCAAATATGGAAGTCGCCGACCGAGACGACACCATGTACGGTCGGACGCAACTCCAATAATTGGTTGCACCACGATACCCATAAGAGGAGGAAGAATCCAAAAATAGCTGAGCGAATGAGGGTCAGCTCCGAGGGTTGCGAATATACGCGAAATGTTTGCACTTTGCAAAGCGTAGGCAATCTGGACTCCAAAGAATCCGAAACTAAGGTTCCATAATTGCATGAAACCAAGGTCACGTTTTTGATTTGTCATAGTCTTAGTCTTTAGATTTATAAGGTGAACATCTATTTGATAAACTATTTTTTCGTTTATTTGTTCAACCAATTAATTAATCATTTTATATAGTAGCTTTATTTCTTCGGGCCAAATGGCAGGGTTAGGGGTCTCAAGAATGATTGGCATATTGTCAAAACGCGGATCATTGACAAGCCTTTTGAAGAATTCGAGACCTAATGTTCCTTTTCCTATTTCTGCATGTCTGTCAATCCTTGACCCAAGTTTCCTAAGGTCATCGTTAAGATGCAAAGCTCTCAGATAGTCTCTGCCAATAATTTCATCAAATTCTTTCCAGGTCTTGTCATAACCCTCCTCGCTTGCAAGGTCGTAGCCGGCAGAATAAGAATGGCAAGTGTCTATGCATACTCCTACCCTCATCTTGTCTTCAACCTTACTGATTATATGGGCAAGATGTTCAAAACGGTGTCCGAGATTACTACCTTGACCGGCGGTTGATTCCAAAACGGCAGTCACCCCTGATGTCCGGTCGAGGGTCATATTGATCGACTCTGCAATAAGATCAAGACATTTTTCTTCCTCTATCTCATTTACATGACTTCCCGGGTGGAAATTTAGCATAGTCAATCCGAGTTGTTCGCATCTTTTCATTTCCTCAAGAAATGATTTCCGGCTGAGATGCAGTTTTTGAGAATCCGGACTTCCTAAATTGATAAGGAAATTGTCATGAGGAAGAATTTGTTCAGCACTAAAACCTCCACGACGGCAGTTTTCCTTGAATGCTTCCGCTTCCTCTGCAGGGATAGGCTTAGACGTCCAGCGGTTGCTACTTCCAGTGAAAAGAGCAAAACTCTTTGCCCCTATGGCTATTGCCTCAAGGGGAGCGTTCGCAACGCCTCCCTCAGTACTTACATGCGCTCCAATATATTTCATAGTCATATTCTCATTAGTAG
>JAIDUH010000172.1 GCA_029060285.1 Muribaculaceae bacterium
ACTTTAAGGACTTTAAGGACTTTAAGGACTTTAAGGACTTTAAGGACTTTAAGGACTTTAAGGACTTTAAGGACTTTTGTGGGCTTGGAGGATTGGATTATTATTATTAATTTTGTGGAAAATATTAGATTTAGATGGGAAAGTTGATTGTTCCTGCGGGAGTTAGAGCGGATGGAAAGGTCGCGCTTATCGGGCCTGCTACCCGAATTAAGCCGGAAATTGTAGAGGGTCTTGTAAGGCTCTATGCAGAGCATTCTGAAGAGATGCCTGGCTCAGAACTTATTGTCTATCCCTCTGTGCTCGATGAGAATGCCACAGGATCATATGCCGCTTCATTGGCTCAGCGTGTCGCTGATTTCACAGATGCTTGGAGTCGTGAGGACGTTGATCTCGTGATTTGCGCAAGGGGTGGATACGGTTGCGTACATATGCTCGACTATCTTCCTATAGATTTTATCGTGTCTCATCCGAAATGGCTCGTCGGTTTTTCTGATGTCTCTGCCCTGCATGCCCTGCTCTTTAAAAGTGGTGTGGCTTCAATCCACGGCGGAATGGCTAAGCAGTTGGTGGAAAATACCGATTCCGGTTTTGGCACATATCGAAAGGTATTCAAAAATCTTGTCGAGTCCCGTTCCCCAATGTTGGAGTATGAAGTGCCGGCACATCCCTATAATATCACCGGAGAGGGTAGGGGAGTCCTCCTTGGAGGTAACCTTGCTGTCCTTAATGGACTCGCCGGAACTCCATTCGATATGATGGCAGAAAGTCTGCATCATGATGTAGTACTTTTCTTCGAAGATGTCTCTGAACCAATCTATGCCGTGGAACGTATGCTCTATCGTCTGCATCTTCAAGGTGTCCTCGGAAAAGTAAAGGGAATTGTAGTGGGGCAATTCACCGATTGGCATGCAGATCGCAACTATGAGTCGATGTATGATATGATCTATGCCCGGTTCTTGGAATGGGGTGTCTCTTGTCCCGTCGCCTTTGATTTCCCCGTCGGTCACAATGACCGTAATGTCCCTCTTGTGGAAGGCGTAGACGTTTGTCTTAAAGTGGATGCCCAAGCAGTCCGCCTTACAATGAAATTCTAAGATTTCTAAGATTTGAGCATAATAAATTTGCCTATGAATGGTCAGAAATCTATCATAATCTGATTCTCAAAGCCTTAAAAACCGTCTTTCTTTTTATTAAACAGTTGATTTATAGAAAAATATTCAATCTTTCTACAGGTGCTTTCGTCAAGGCGAAATAGAATTGGATTCATCAACTAAATTTTATTGCGACAATTTTTGGATAAAAATATGGGATTTTCACAGGAATTTGTTATATTTGCGTTTTGTTGTCGGCCAAAACCGGAATCTGACAGCGACGCAAGATGCAAAACGTAAAACGCGAGACATGATAGAATTTGCAGCACAAGGGGTCGAGATGCCCCATATTGATTTAAGGAGAATCTCGACATGGATTGAAGAAGTGGCAGCTTCACATTCACGCAGGGTTGGAAACCTGAATTATCTTTTCGTGAATGATGAGGAAATATTGCAGGCAAACCGTCAGTTTGTCAACCATGACTATTATACCGACATAATTACCTTCGACTATTCGCGGGGCGACCGCATCAGTGGTGACATTATGATTTCGTTGGAGACAGTTGCCTCAAACGCAGAAAATTTCGGTGTCACGTATTTCCGTGAGCTTTTAAGGGTGATAATCCATGGTGTCCTCCATCTTGTGGGCATCAACGACAAAGGTCCCGGCGAGCGCGAAATTATGGAAGCGGCCGAAAATGCTGCCTTGGCCCTATACAATTCATAATTGGCTACGCAGTCTGGAATTCAAGATATATCATGAAGCATCATGATTATTCATGGAGAATCACGAATGGAAGACACGGGCAAAAATTCTAAGTTCTCAATTCAAAATTCTAAATTAAGCAAAGGATGAAATTTGAATATGATGTGATAGTGGTGGGAGCCGGGCACGCCGGATGCGAGGCCGCAGTAGCATCTGCACGTCTTGGTTGCAGCACCCTCCTGATTACTGCCGATATGAATCGCGTAGCACAGATGTCGTGCAATCCTGCTGTAGGTGGCATTGCAAAAGGCCAGATTGTTCGTGAAATTGATGCACTCGGTGGCATGATGGGTATCATCTCCGATCTTACCGCAATTCAGTTCCGTATGCTCAATCGCAGCAAGGGGCCTGCCGTTTGGTCGCCACGCGTTCAGTCTGACCGCACACGGTTCATTGATGAGTGGCGAAAAACTCTCGATGAAACTGAGAATCTCTATCTTTTCCAAGACATGGTAGTGGCGCTTCTCTTTGATGACGAGGATGGCGATGATAGGGTTTCTGGTGTAGAAACTGCACTTGGGATAAAATTCAAGGCAAAAAAAGTGGTTCTGACAGCCGGCACATTTCTCAATGGCTTGATGCATTTCGGCAGGACTCAGATAGAAGGCGGACGAATTTCGGAGTCGTCTTCACGCGGCCTTTCCGATCAGTTGAGGTCAATGGGACTGAATGTAGGAAGAATGAAGACAGGGACTCCCGCACGTATAGACGGCAGCTCGATAGATTATGATCAGGTGACTGTTCAGTCCGGTGATGACTGTCGTCTTCCCGACGGCTCCATCAAGCGAGATTTCCATAAGTTTTCCTACTTGCCTTCGGTGAAGAGGTGTCTTCCCCCGAGAGATTGCTATATCGTGCATACGAGCCCTGATGTGCACAAGATCCTCAATGATAATCTTGCCGACTCTCCGCTTTATAATGGCCAGATAAAAAGTATAGGCCCTCGCTACTGTCCCTCGATTGAAACCAAGATAGTGACATTCGCTGATAAGGAAAGTCATCAGCTTTTCCTTGAGCCGGAAGGGGTGATGACCCATGAATTCTACATCAACGGTTTTTCAAGTTCTCTCCCTTGGCAAGTCCAGATGGAGGCGCTGTCGCAAATTCCTGCGTTGCGCGACGTTCAGTTTTACCGGCCGGGCTACGCGATTGAATATGATTTTTTTGATCCCACCCAACTCCGCCACAGTTTGGAGTCAAAGATTGTCGGGAATTTGTATCTTGCCGGTCAGGTCAATGGCACTACGGGTTATGAGGAGGCTGCGGCGCAAGGTCTGATGGCAGGTGTAAATGCAGCAAGGAGTGTCAAGGGATTTGATCCTGTGATCCTCGGTCGCGATCAGGCGTATATCGGTGTGCTGATCGACGACCTCGTGACTAAAGGTGTCGACGAACCCTACCGTATGTTTACGAGTAGAGCCGAGTTCCGAATCCTATTGCGTCAGGATGATGCCGACCTTCGCCTTACCCCCTTGGGCTACGAGATTGGGCTTGCCGACAATTACCGTTACCAGGCAATGAAGTCGAAATATGCCGAACGTGACAGTCTTGTGGAATGGTGTGAGAATACGTCGGTGCGTCCTACTGAGCCACTTCAACTCTTTCTGGAGGAGTGCGGCACCGGCAGATTGTCCGGACGTGTGAAGATTGCTGAGTTGCTCCGTAGGCCGCAACTGAATTTTGAAAATCTTTCCTCTTATATCTCGGCGCTCAATGACAGATGTTCAGAGATTGAGGAAAGTAGGAGAGAGGAGATTGTTGAGTCTGCCGAGATCCTTATAAAGTATCAGGGATATATCAACAGGGAGCGTGAGTCTGCCGATCGTATGAGCCGCCTTGAAAAGGTGCGTATTCCGGAAGGTATGAATTTTGATGAGATCCTTGCGATCTCTACCGAGGGGCGACAGAAGCTTTCAAGGATCAGACCCGAGACGATTGGCCAGGCATCCCGCATCCCCGGAGTCTCCCCCTCAGACATCAATGTCCTTCTTGTGATGCTCCGGGGAAAATGATGCCCAAAGCCCTTAGAGCCTTTAAAGCCCTTATAGCCTCTAATGTCCTTAAAGCCCCTGATTTAGCTTCAAAATGTTTCACGTGAAACATTACTATAAAAGGCTATGATAACCGAAAAAAACTCCGAATTCATCGTGATAAATTGGATATAATAGTATTATTAATATATAAAAGTTATGCAAATTGAAGATTTAAGGAGTCTCATCAGAGATGTGCCCGACTTTCCGTCTGTGGGAATCGTATTCAGAGACCTGACTACTATGATTAAGAATGGAGAGGCTCTCCATGTGATGGGGGATGTCCTTGCAGATCTCTATAAAGGCAAGGGCGTGACGAAGGTGGTAGGTATAGAATCTCGCGGTTTCATCGGTGGATCTATACTTGCGGATAGGATAGGTGCAGGTTTCGTTCCTGCCCGTAAACCCGGTAAACTTCCTTCCGTCACGGTCAAGGCTTCCTACGCGAAGGAGTATGGGGTCGACACTATAGAGCTTCATAGCGATGCGATAGGTCCGGACGATGTTGTCGTGATTCACGACGATCTGCTCGCTACCGGAGGGACAATGAATGCTTGCATCCAGCTTGTGAAGTCGATGAACCCGAAAAAGATTTATGTCAATTTCATCGTGGAATTGACCGCTCTCCACGGACGCGATGTGCTCCCTGATGATGTGGAGGTGACAACATTGCTGAAATATTAATCGATTTATTATTGCTGAAGAAAGCTCCGATGAAATCGGGGCTTTTCTCAAATTTGGTATAGATGGCTGAAGAAGATGTGAAGAATGCTGAGTTGCTGGCAGGCGTGGGCCGCGACATAAATGAACACGTGGGATTTAATTTGGAAATCAAATCAGACCGGACCCCTGACGACATACGCCATAACAGACCGGGTGAGAAATTGAGGGAGAAAATCCTATCCCTTCCCGATTCTCCCGGAGTCTATATGTATCTTGACAACACCGGTACGGTGATCTATGTCGGGAAGGCAAAGCGGCTCAAAAGGAGAGTTTCATCTTATTTCAACCGTCAGCATGATATAAGACGCACTAATCTGCTCGTGCGTTCTATCGTGGATATGCGCTTTATAGTGGTGCATACGGAAGAGGATGCCTTGCACCTGGAGAGCGCGATGATAAAGGAATATCAACCTCGCTACAATGTCTTGCTGAAAGATGACAAGTCTTATCCCTGGATTGTGGTGACGAAGGAGGACTTCCCGCGTGTGTTCATGACAAGGGAGAAGGGCCTGGGAGCAAAATATTATGGTCCGTACTCGAATGTGCAATCCGCAAAGGTGGTGTTGCAATTGATAAGAGATATTTTCCCTCTGAGAAGTTGCCGCCATATCCTCGATGAAAAGGGGATAGCTCGCGGCAAATATTCCTTATGCCTCGACTATCATATCAAGAAATGTGGCGGCCCTTGCCGGGGATTCATCAATAAGGACCAATATGAGGAATATGTCGCGAGGGTAAGGGCAATCTTGCGTGGTGAAACAATAGAACTGGAGAGGCATCTCCTCTCAGAGATGGGGAGGCTCAGTGAGGAGTGGAAATTCGAACAGGCGCAGGAGGTAAAGGAAAAATATGAGGCGGTGAAGAGATATAATGCCAAGAGCGTTGTCGCTAAAACCGATACAGCCGAACTTGACATTTTCGGATTCGTGACGAGCGACGACGAAGATGATGCAGTGGTCAACTTCATGCACCTTCATAATGGTGCCGTGATCCAGAGCATCAATCTTGAATACAAGCGTTGTTCGGCATCTTCGAAAGAGGAACTTCTCTCAATGGCTATCTCTGAGGTGGGACGCCGGTTTGAAAGGGATTTCTCCGAAGTCATCGTCCCTTTTTTGCCCGATGTTGAATTTGAGAAAATCAAATTCTCCGTCCCGCAGAGAGGGGATATGAAGAAAGTTTTGGATGTGGCTGTCAAAAATGCTACGCAATATCTAAAGGATAAAGAAAAGCAAGCAGAGGCTTTGGATCCTGAGAGGAGTGTCGAGAAACTTATGGAGACCATGAAGAAAGACTTCAGGCTTGAAGTGCAACCAAGGCATATAGAATGTTTCGATAACTCCAACATACAGGGCACGAATCCGGTGGCGAGTTGCGTCGTTTTTCGAAATGGCAAACCCTCGAAAAAAGATTACCGGCATTTTATCATAAAGACCGTGGTGGGTGCGGATGACTTTGCTTCTATGAAGGAGGTGCTGCATCGGAGGTATACCAGGATGATGGCGGAGGGTGAAAAATTGCCGGATATGGTTGTGGTCGATGGTGGCAAGGGGCAGCTGAGCGCGGCTGTAGAGGCATTCGATGAAATGGGTATCAGGGGAGAGGTGGCTCTTGTCGGCATTGCGAAGAGACTGGAGGAGATTTATTTCCCGGGAGATTCACTTCCGCTTTATATCAACAAGACCAGCCCGAGCTTGCGGGTGATCCAGGCTATGCGCGATGAAGCCCATCGTTTCGGAATCACTCACCATCGCGATCGTCGCTCAAAAGGTCAGACTGTAAGCGAACTTGACGGCATCAAGGGAGTCGGCCCCGCCACGAAGACAGCCCTTATAAAGCGCTTCAAGAGCGTGAAGCGCATAAAGGAAGCTACCCTCGACGACATAGCTGCAGCCATCGGAAAAGCCAAGGCCGCTACAGTCTACTCCTATTTCCATACGCAGGAATGATCCGCCTTGCGGTCCTCCTGCCGCAGCATCGGCCTGAGAATACAGGGTCACCCATGGTGTAGCATGGATTATCCTGAGATTATGCATCATGAATTATGAATTATGAATTGATGATAATGCATTATTGAAATTTTATTATTAACTTTGCATTTTGGATAGGTTGGTCTAAGGCAAGAAGATTGACTACAGATTGATAATATGACAATGGAGCCCATCATACCACCAGTGGAAAGAACCGCTATAGAGAGGGAATTGACTCCTGAACGGTTCTTGCGACATACCAACAAAGGCGACAACCTTCTATATGTTGTCGACGCTTTTTGTGCGCCAAACACTATGCTGGAGATCGGACGTCTGCGAGAGGCCGCATTCCGTCAGGCGGGAGGTGGCACCGGTAAGGGATACGACATAGACGAATTCGACACCATGCCCGAACCATGCCGGCAATTGATAGTGTGGGATCCGCAGGCTCGTGAGATCCTCGGCGGCTATAGGTTTATAACGGGCGATAAGATCGACATGACGTCAGGCATACCACGAATAGCGACTTCGCATCTTTTTAAATTCTCGGATAGGTTTATCAAGGAAATACTCCCTGATACGCTTGAACTCGGTCGCTCTTTTGTGTCGGTAGGGTATCAGAGCAGCAAGGCCGGCACTAAAGCCCTTTTTGCTCTTGACAATCTCTGGGATGGCTTGGGCGCCCTGACAGTGGTGTATCCGCATATAAAGTATCTGTTTGGAAAAGTCACGATGTATCCTGCATTCGGGCGTGAGAATCTCGACCTGATTCTCGGATTTCTAAACAAGCATTTCCCGGATGTCGAAGAACTCGTGCGCCCTATCCGGCCGATTGCCACGAATGCCATGACGCCTGAAATCCAGCAGCGGCTGTCCGGAGACAACTACAAAGAGGATTACAGGATACTAAATCGCCTTATCAGAGAAAAAGGGTTGAATATCCCCCCCCTTGTCAACGCTTATATGAGCTTGTCGCCTACTATGAGGATGTTCGGAACTGCCGTCAACGATGAATTTGGCGATGTTGAGGAGAGTGGAATCTTCCTTACGATCTCAGAAATCCTTCAGGAAAAGAAAAACCGGCATATAGAAACTTATAAAGTGGAAATTAGTCATGAATAAGGTACTCGTCACCGGTGCCGACGGTTTCATCGGCTCTCACCTTACTGAGGCTCTGCTCGCGCAAGGATGTGAGGTCAGGGCTCTCGCCCAATATAATTCATTCAACAACTGGGGCTGGCTCGAAGACGTGAAGCATCCCGGTCTGGAGGTCGTGACAGGTGATGTGAGAGACCCGAATTATTGCCGGCATATCGTAAAGGGGATCGACACGGTCTTTCATTTGGCGGCGCTGATTGCTATTCCTTATAGTTATGTCGCTCCGGATTCCTATGTTGACACAAATGTGAAAGGAACTCTCAACATATGTCAGGCAGTCAGGGATGAAGGCGTGAGCCGACTGTTGGTGACCTCAACTTCGGAAGTGTATGGCACTGCAAGATACGTGCCCATCGACGAGAAGCATCCAAAGCAACCACAATCTCCTTATTCTGCTTCTAAGATAGGAGCAGATGCAATTGCTCTCAGTTTTCATAATGCTTTTGAGACTCCGGTCACGGTGGTCAGGCCTTTCAATACTTATGGACCAAGGCAGTCGGCGCGTGCCATAATTCCGACTATCATCACCCAGATAGCTTCTGGAGAGAGAGAAATCAAAGTCGGCGACTTGACGCCGACACGTGACTTCAACTATGTGTCTGACACTGCAGCCGGATTCATTGCCCTTGCGAAAAGCCCTGATACGATTGGAAAGGAAATTAATATCGCCACAGGAAGGGAGGTCAGCATGGCGGAGACCTTGCAGACAATAGCAAAGTTGATGGATGCGGATGTGAAATGGGTCACTGATCCCGAAAGACTGCGTCCCGGTGGGAGCGAGGTGTTCAGATTATTGGGTGATAATGGCCTTATAACGTCCTTGACCGACTGGAGACCACGCTATTCTCTCGAAGAAGGATTGGAGAAAACCATCGAATGGTTTACGGACCCGGAAAATTTGAAGAAATATAAAACAGGAATTTATAACGTGTGAACAGGAACGTATGAAAAAGATAAATATCATGATGCTGGGGGGCGCCCGCAGGGTTTCGATGGCAGAGCTGTTTAAGCGCAGTGGTGAACGTATCGGACGTGAGGTCAACATCATCAGCTATGAGCTTTTGGAGCAAGTCCCCATTGCCCTTGTCGGAAAGGTGGTTGTTGGTCTCAGATGGAGCGATCCGAATGTGGTGGCTGATATCGTGAAGGTGGCAAAGGAATATGAGGTAGACATCATCCTCCCTTTTGTCGACGGTGCCATCGAGGTTGCGTCTAAAGTGCGTCAGCATCTGCCTGATGTGTTCGTTCCGGTAGGTGACTTTGAGACAAGCCGCACGATGTTTGATAAAATTGAGGCGGCAAAGGCCTTTGAAAAAGCCGGGATACCTATTCCAAAGACGTATACTGCCATCAATGCCAAAATGCCAGCTATAGCAAAACCGAGAAAGGGATCTGCGTCAAGAGGAATCAAAATCTTCCACACCCTTGATGAGCTCATGCAGCTCGAAAACCTGAGCGACTACCTTGTGCAGGAATATATCGAGAACATGGATGAATATACTGTCGACTGCTATGTGTCTCAGAATGGCGAGATTCTTACTGTGGTGCCGCGTGTCCGTTTGGAGGTGATGGGTGGAGAGGTCACACGTACGATAACTTGTCGCAACAATACTCTCGACAAACTGAGCCGTCAGGTGATAGAGACATTTTCGCTGAGAGGTCCGGTGACACTGCAGTTCCTGCATGACTTAGACCGCAACCGTTATCTTCTCATGGAGGTGAATCCCCGTCTCGGTGGAGGCGTGGTGTGCTCAATATATGCCGGCGCCCCGATCACTGACTATATAATTGATGAATCTCGAGGCATCACTCTTCAGCCTTGTGATGACTGGGCCTACAACACACTTATGGCTCGCTACCAGAAGGAAGCAATTTTTTACGAATCCTGATGGGAATGCCATGTCTTTAAAAACTTGCTGTCGCATTTTGCATTGAATTTTTTTGCGAAAAAGTTGCAAGTTTAAGGTTAATTGTGTAATTTTGACTTCCAAATACCCGAATTGCTGCTTCAATATGTGGAATTGGGGTGGCAATCTATTGATAACCCGAAATTTAGTTAGTTTTTTATATACATGATCATGAAAAAGACATTAGTTTATCTTTCAATGGGAGCTATGATCCTGACGATGGGGTCATGCTCTAAGAAGGTCGGTGACTTCGCTTCTGAGTATTTCACCACCAATCCTACCCCGCTGGAGACAGTAGGCGAAACAGTACCGGCAACTATCTCCGGAACAGTACCCGCAAAATTCATGCCCAAGAACGCAGTGGTGACTGTGACCCCTGTTCTCGTATGGGATGGCGGTGAGGCAAGCAGCTCTCAGGTGACTTTCCAGGGTGAGAGTGCACGTGCAAATGGCCAGGTGATCTCTTACAATAACGGTGGTCCCGTGACAATCCCGTTCAACGTGCTTTATCAGCCGGAAATGGCCAACAGCGACCTTTACCTTGACTTTAAGGTGAATCAGGGTGGCAAAGACTATCAGCTTCCTCGTGTGAAGGTTGGCTATGGTGTGATCGCTACTTCTACTCTTACTGACGTCGCTGTCCTTGAGCCGGCTCCTGCTACAAGCAACTTCGAGCGTATCATCAAGGAGAAATACAGCGCCGAGATCAAGTTCCTTATCAACCAGGCTAACATCCGTGCAAATCAAGTGGATGCTCCTGACTATGTGAACTTCAACAAAGACCTTATGGCATCCAATGATGCTCCCAACCGTGAGATCGCAGGCATCAACGTTCACTCATATGCTTCTCCTGACGGTACTATGGCTTTCAATACCGAACTTGCTGAAAAGCGTGAGAATGTTACTGTCAACTACATGCGCGATCAGCTTAAGAAAGATAAAATCACTGAATTCGGTGAACTCACTTCTGAATTCACTCCCGAAGACTGGGAAGGTTTCCAGGAACTCGTGGAGAAGAGCAACATCCAGGACAAGAACCTCATCCTGAGTGTCCTCAAAATGTACAAGGATCCCGAGCAGCGTGAGGCAGAGCTCAAGAATATGTCTGCAGTTTTCAACGAACTCGCAGAGCAGATCCTTCCTCAGCTCCGTTACTCTAAGATCGTAGCTACTGTCAACGTTATCGGTAAGAGCGATGAAGAGATGTTCCTCCAGTTTGAGTCTAACCCAAGCGGTCTTAGCCTTGAAGAAATCCTTTACATCGGTACTCTTGCAAACGATGACGCCAAGAAGGAAGCTATCTATGCAGCTGCTACTCAGATTTATCCCAACGACTTCCGCACTTGGAATGGACTGGGTGCAACTCAGTTCAGCCTCGGAAAATATGACGCAGCAGCTAAGGCTCTTGCTCAGGCTAAGAAACTCGCTCCTAACGACAAGTCTGTCGACGTAAACCTCGGTCTTCTCGCACTTGCCAACAACAACCTTGGCGAGGCTAAGAACCTCATCGGCGGCGCTGCCGGCGTCCCTGAGGCTGCAGCTGCTCTTGGCGTGCTTTACCTCAACGAAGGCCAGGTCAGCAACGCTGTCAGCAGCCTTGGAAATGCTAAGAACAACAACACTGCCCTCGCTCAAATCCTTGCTAAGGACTATAGCGCTGCTAAGAATACACTCGCTGGCATCCAGAACCCGAATGCCAACACTTATTATCTCGCTGCAATCGTAGGTGCCCGCACAAACAATGAGAATATGGTGATGACCAATCTCCGCGAGGCTATCAAACTTGACAGCTCTCTTCTTGACAAGGCTAAGAAGGACCTCGAATTCGCAAGCTACAACCTTGCTTTCTGATTAGAAATTTAATTCGGGAAAAATAAGGGCGCGGGCTGTGAAAGGCCCGCGCCCTACCAATAGACTAAAACAATTACTCCAAATGGTTTTTAATTACGACTATCTTGTCATTGGTTCGGGCGTAGCCGGCATGAGCTTTGCCCTGAAGGTTGCTTCAAAGGAGCACCGGGTGGCCATTATATGCAAGACTACACTTGATGAAGCAAATACTTTCTTTGCGCAAGGAGGCGTTGCGAGTGTCACGAATCTTGAAGTTGACGATTTCGACAAGCACATCGAAGACACCATGATTGCAGGAGACTGGTTGTCAGACAGGGATGCAGTGGAGAAAGTGGTGAGGAATGCCCCTGCTCAGATTAAGGAATTGCTCAAATGGGGTGTTGATTTTGACAAAAAAGAAGATGGCTCTTTCGATCTTCATCGTGAAGGGGGGCACTCTGAGTTCCGTATCCTCCACCATGCCGACAACACCGGGGCTGAAATACAGCAATCCCTCGTAAAGCGTATCAAGGAAAATCCATATATAGATATATTTGAGCATCATTTTGCTGTTGAGATCATAACGCAACATCATCTGGGAAAGGTTGTGACTCGACGCACTCCCGACATAACTTGCTACGGTGCTTATGTGCTGGATGAGCAGACCGAGAAAGTCGATACATTCCTCGCGAAGATCACTGTTATGGCTACCGGCGGTGTCGGCGCTTGCTACACCACTACGACAAATCCTCTTATTGCTACCGGCGACGGTATCGCTATGGTATACAGGGCGAAAGGCACTGTCAGCGACATGGAATTTATACAGTTCCATCCGACTGCACTTTACCATCCTGGAGATCGCCCAAGTTTCCTGATTACTGAGGCTATGCGTGGATATGGTGCTGTGTTGAAGACCATTGACGGAAAGGAATTCATGCAAAAATACGATCCCAGGCTTTCGCTCGCTCCGCGCGATATTGTGGCAAGGGCAATAGACTCGGAGATGAAGCAGACGGGGTCAGACCATGTCTATCTTGACGTAACTCATAAGGACCCGGAAGAGACAAAGAAGCATTTCCCAAATATATATGAAAAATGCCTGTCCTTAGGCATCGACATCACCAAAGATATGATTCCTGTAGCTCCGGCTGCTCACTATCTATGTGGGGGCATAAAGGTCGACCTTGACGGTCAGTCGAGCATCGACCGCCTGTATGCAATTGGTGAATGTTCATGTACAGGCCTGCATGGGGGCAACCGTCTTGCTTCCAACTCGCTTATAGAAGCTGTCGTATATGCCGATGCTGCGGCAAAGCATTCTCTTGAGAGAGTGGATGGGATTGATTTCCGCAATGATGTCCATGAATGGAATGATGAAGGCACCACTCACCCGGAAGAGATGGTGCTCATCACCCAATCGGAAAAAGAAGTGAATCAGATAATGGGCTATTATGTGGGAATTGTCAGAAGCGACCTGCGCCTTGACAGAGCCTGGAATAGGCTTGATATACTTTATCAGGAGACTGAACGTTTATTTAAGGAGAGCAAGCCTACTCGGGCTCTCTGTGAACTCCGGAATATCATCAATGCGGGTTATCTGATCATGCGGCAGGCGCGTGAACGAAAGGAAAGCCGTGGACTACATTATACTGTTGACTATCCTCATCCCGACATTAATCCCGAACCTTGAGCGCATTGAAGGTGTTTAGACTCTGTTAACATTGAATTATTTACGTATGAAAAGGATCCTTTTGCCCATCGTGGCCCTGACTGCAATATCTCTTGGCGTATGTGCGAAGAAAAGCCATGATATGGCTCTACAGCGCAATCTCAAGACCTTCAACGCAATGGTGAAGACTCTTGAGGAAAACTACGTAGACTCCATACGCATTGACGAGGCGTTCAAGGCGGCCTCAAATGCGATGCTTAATACTGTGGATCCCTATACGGAGTATTATACAGCCGACGATCGGGATGCGCTTATGAAAATGACTACCGGTGAATATGCCGGCATAGGAAGCTACATTACTGAATATGACGGATATGTATGCATTTCCCAGCCTATGGTCGGAAGCCCTGCAGCCAAGGCTGGTCTTTTGCCGGGTGACAGGATTGTGAAAGTGGATACTGTAGCCACAAAAGGGTTGAAGAATGCAGATGTATCAAAGCTTCTTAAAGGAACTCCGGGTACGGACGTCTATATTGAAGTGAACCGACCATATGTCGCAGATTCTTTGTTGTCGTTTACTGTGACGCGTGAGAAAGTGACTGAGAAATCTGTGCCATATTTCGGTATGGTGACCCCTAAGACCGGATTTATCAGGCTCAATAGCTACATCATGAATTCTCCGCAAGAGATTACGGAGGCTCTTGATTCTCTGAAGAAAAATCCTGAATTTTCACGTCTTATTCTTGACTTGCGCGGAAATGGCGGAGGACTTGTGGAGAGTGCCATAGAAATTCTGGGCAATTTCCTTCCGAAAGGTACTCAGGTGCTTCGCACAAGTGGAAATGGCAAAGAGCGGGTATATAAGACGACTCATAATCCTACATTTGCTGACCTTCCTCTCGTGGTGCTTACCGACGGTGGGACTGCATCCGCTTCCGAAATCACAGCCGGGGCACTTCAGGATCTTGACAGGGCTGTGCTCGTAGGTGACAGAAGTTTTGGCAAGGGACTCGTGCAGACCACTTTCCCATTGCCTCACGATGCATTGCTGAAGGTCACGGTATCGAAATATTACATTCCTTCCGGACGTTTGATTCAAGCTCTTGACTATTCAAGACGCAATCCTGACGGAAGTGTGGCTCGTACGCCGGATTCCCTGACTAACGTGTATTACACCACCCGTGGACGTGAAGTGCGTGATGGAGGTGGATTGCAACCTGATTCTGTCGTGAAGAATAACACATATTCTGATATCCTCTACAATCTTGTGACGAAAAACAAGATATTCGATTACGCTAACAAGTACAGGGCTGCACATCCCGAGGCGATGCCCCTTGATAATCTGGAGGTGACTGATGAAGAATATGCCGACTTCACGGCATTCGTTGTGGAAAGCGGCATGAAATACGACACATCGTTCGACGCATTGCTCAAGGAAATTAGGAAGCAGGCAGATGAACAAGGATATATGACCGCTGAGAATGATTCCATTCTGGCTGAAATTGAGAAATCTCTCGGCAGTGACTTGGAGCGTGACCTTGAGTTCAAGAAAAAAGAGATAAAGGACTATCTTGCGGAGGAAATAGCTACTCGTTATTATGGCGATGGTGGTCGGGTTGCAGTGGAAATCAGGACGGATCCGGTTGTTGAAGCTGCCATTGGAATCCTTGAATCTCCTGAATATGAAGCCATATTGAAGGGCTCCTCACTGACTGGCAGCGCAGCAGGCAAAACGAAAAACACAAAACGCAAATGAGCGCCCCGATGACGCTTGGAGAGGCGGCTGCGCTTTTCGCCACGCCGGCCCGTATCAAGGCCCTTAAGAAACTTATCGACGACAAGAAGGCGACACGCGTGGCGCTTGCCGGACTAAAAGGCTCTGCGGCGGCTGTGCTTTTAGGGAAAGCTGCCGACACAAAGCGCCCGATGGTGATAGTGGCGGATGATGCAGATTCTGCCGGATATCTCTATCATGACCTGTCGCGCGTGGCAGAATGCGAGGTCGCGTTCTTTCCTTCAGGATATAAAAGACATATCAAATATGGCCGTATCGACGCTCCCCAGCAGATACTGAGGGCTGAGGCTCTTGACGGTTGGAGATCCCGGAAGATTGGGTGGATTGTGACTTATCCGGAAGCTCTTGCTGAAAGGGTGCCGATAAAGGAAGAATTGGAGAAAAATACCCTTAAACTTTCTACCACTGACAGGGCAGACATCGGGAAAGTGGAAGACCGCTTGCTGGAATTAGGATTCCGTCAGGTAGACTACGTCTATGAGCCGGGTCAATTTGCCCGCAGAGGTTCGATCCTCGACGTTTTCTCATACTCCAATGAACTTCCATATCGTATTGACTTTTTCGACGACGAAATAGACTCCATACGTACTTTCAACGTGGAGACCCAGCTTTCGGAGCAAAGGCTTGGGGAAGTGTCGGTTGTCGCTGCTTCTGCAGCGGAAGGTAATGCCGAGCATGGAGTGTCGCTCCTGGAGTTTATAGGCGACAATATCCCTCTTTTTGTAGCGGATACATCCGCATTGCTGGCCACAGTGCGCGACATATCGTCGCAACAGTATTCCGAATCGGCTGCGATTGCCGATGAGGGTGATCCGGAAGCAATGAAGAAAGTGGTGGATGCCGAAGATTTTGCAAGCCGGCTTGAGACTTTCCGTATATTTGAATTCGGCATGACTGTATCTGCATCCGGTAAAGATGCTGTCTTGGAATTCAATACATCTCCGCAAGCTCTATACCACAAGAACTTCGACATTATATCCGAATCCTTCACCAATATGCTTGCCGATGGTTATCGTCTGCTTATACTCAGCGATTCAGCTTATCAGGGGGAGCGTCTGAAGGAAATTTTTGCCGATCGTGGAGATCATATCACCTTCACTTCGGTAGCACAGACAATTCATGCCGGATTCGTTGACCACGACACAAAGACATGTTTCTTCACCGACCATCAGATATTCGACCGCTTCCACAAGTATAGTCTCAAGTCTGACAAGGCTCGGAGCGGCAAACTTGCCCTTTCGCTTAAGGAACTTAATCAGATTGAGATCGGCGACTATATAGTGCATATCGACCATGGTATCGGCAAGTTTGCCGGACTCATCAAGACCGACACCAATGGCAGCCCTCAGGAGATGATCAAGCTTCTGTATCAGAACGACGACATGATTCTCGTGTCGATACATTCTCTCCATAAGCTGTCGAAATATCGTGGCAAGGAGGGTGTGCCGCCGAAGATCAATAAGCTTGGATCCGGGGCCTGGAACCGCATAAAAGACCGCACCAAGAGCAAGATGAAGGATATCGCACGCGACCTTATCAAGCTCTATGCCGCCAGGCGCGAAGAAAAAGGGTTTGCTTATTCTCCAGATTCCTATCTGCAGCATGAGTTGGAGGCAAGTTTCATCTATGAGGATACCCCCGACCAGCTGAAGGCTACGCAGGCGATAAAGGCCGACATGGAGAGTCCTCGCCCGATGGACCGTCTCGTGTGTGGAGATGTGGGTTTTGGAAAGACGGAGATAGCTATCCGTGCAGCCTTCAAGGCTGCCACGGACTCTAAGCAGACTGCCGTCCTTGTGCCTACTACCGTGCTTGCCATGCAACATTACCGGACGTTCTCGCAGCGTCTGAAAGATCTCCCTGTGCGTGTCGAATTCATTTCGCGTGCAAAGAAGCCTAAGGAGGTGAAGCAGATTCTGTCTGATCTTGAAGCCGGAAAGATAGATATCCTGATAGGCACGCATAAGCTTATAGGCAAGGGCGTCAAGTTCAAGGATCTCGGACTGCTTGTCGTGGATGAGGAGCAAAAATTCGGCGTGGCTGTCAAGGAGAAACTTAAGCAGATGAAGGTCAATGTCGATACATTGACCATGAGTGCCACTCCTATTCCGCGCACCCTGCAGTTCTCTCTTATGGGAGCGAGAGACCTCAGCTCGCTGAATACTCCCCCTGCCAACCGGCATCCTGTGGTGACTACCGTGGCTACTCTTGACGATGATATGGTGAAGGAAGCCGTCAATTTCGAGCTTTCTCGCAATGGACAGCTATTTGTGATCTCCAACCGCATTGAAAATCTCAACGTCCTTGAGAATATGTTGAATCGGTTGGTGCCTGATGCGCGTGTCATAAAGGCACACGGGCAGATGCCTCCTGAGAAGCTCGAGAAGGCCATCCTCGACTTCGCCGCGCACGACTACGACATACTTCTCTCAACAACTATTGTGGAAAATGGTGTCGATATGCCTAATGTGAACACCATCATTGTCAATAATGCCCATCATTTCGGACTTTCGGAGCTGCATCAGTTGCGTGGGCGCGTGGGAAGAAGCGACAAGAAGGCATTCTGCTACTTTATGGTTCCTCCCGGAGCACCCTTGACTCCGGTGGCACGTCGCCGCCTGCAGGCCATCGAAAGCTTCAGCGACCTCGGAAGCGGCATACACATAGCGATGCAGGACCTCGACATCCGTGGTGCCGGTAATCTCTTAGGCGCAGAGCAGTCGGGCTTCATAGCCGACCTTGGATATGAGACCTACCAAAAGATACTTAAGGAATCTGTACTCGAATTGAAGACGGAGGAATTTGCCGACACATTTGCCGAGACCACAAAACCGGGAGAAGAAGAGTTCGTGGCGGATTGTGCTATAGAGAGCGACCTGGAGCTAAGGTTGCCGCCGCTCTACGTCCCTCAGGAGAGTGAGCGCATATCCCTCTATCAGCAGCTCGACAATATGGAGAATGCAGAGCAGATTGAGGAATTCCGTGCTCAACTTAAAGACCGTTTCGGTGCTATTCCGCATACCACGGAGGAGCTGATCAAGGTGGTGCCGCTCAGAATGGCTGCAAAACGCCTCGGAATCGAGCGTCTGACGCTCAAGGGGGGCAAGATGTACGTTTACTTTGTCGGCGAGGAAAACGCCGCATATTATGCCTCTACGGCATTCGGCCGCCTTTTGGCATGGCTTCAGCTCGACCCGAAGCGCACAAAGCTCCGCGACATCAACGGCAAGCGCTCGTTCCTTATAGCCGATGTCCCGACCGTATCCGAAGCCCTTTCCATCCTCGAGACCATCCGCACCCTCCAGCCGCTGTAATCAGTCTGCGATTATCCATCCTTCGATTCGGTGGGTCCCGGATGAGAAGCTTACTCCTATCTTGAAGAGCTTGCAGCTATCGGGGGCATATATCTGCATGCAATGATTATGAGGAAGGTGCAGAGCTCGGAGGCGGGGATGGCAGCCCACATTCCCCAGGCGGGGTAGAGTAATGGGAGGAGGAAGAATAGTGGGACCAGCAAGATGACGCCGCGCAGTAGGGTATAGGTCATTGCCCTTACTGCCTTTCCCATGCTCTGATAGTAGCCGATATAGGCAATGTTCAGGGCGAAGAATATGGCGCAGAAGGAGAATATCGGTAGACCATGCACAGCGAGCATGCCTGCCTCAGAATCCACCGGTATGAAGAGTCCTACGATTCCTACGGAAAGGAAGAAAATGCTGCCGGTGACAATCGCACCGCACAGAAGGGCTACACGAAGGCTCAGTCGGAATGCGGCTGTGACCCTCTCGTCGGCATGGTTGCCGAAGTTATAGCTGATGATAGGCTGTGCGGACTGTGCCACGGCATTACTCATCATGAACATCAGTGGGAAGAGATAGCAGGCGATGCTGTAGGCTGCCACACCGGCATCGCCGAAATAGCGCATGAAGATGAAGTTGCCGGTAAGCATCATGACAGACATGGCTATCTCTGTGATGAACGATGCTGAGCCTACTGCCATTGTCTTCATGATATTTTTGCGGAAATCAGTGAAATCTGCCACGAGCCTTATGACATATGGCTTATGGAAATAGGCTATGGCCATCAGTCCACCGACAGCAATGCTTCCCGCAGTGGCTATAGCTGCACCTTTCACTCCCATTCCGCAAGGAAATATCAGGATGTAGTCGCCGATTATGTTCAGGACAGCAGGAACGATATTGATCATCATGGCGTAGTTGGGAGATCCGTCAAGGCGTATCGTCATCATTCCGATGCAGCTCCAGACCAGGAAGAGTATGCCTGGCATCAGCCAGCAGAGATAGTCTATGGCAAGAGGCATCAGATGGTCGGAACTGCCGAGAAGCCTTGCGATGGAGGTAGGGAAAATAAGGGTCAGCGCAACAATAAGTGCCATGACGCATGTCCCGGCGAGAAAAGCCTGGGAGACTACGGCGCAGGCTTTCTTTCTTTGATCCTCAGCGAGTGCCATTCCGGCGAGCACAGAGGCTCCGATTCCGAGCATCAGGCCTATGCCTGTGGCCACCATGTAGAGAGGTGCTATGATGTTGACGGCGGCAATGCCGTCGGGACCTACACCGTTGCCGACGAAGATGCCGTCGACGATGGTGATGAGGGCGTTGAAGATCATGCCTAGGAGTGTCGGGAAAAATATCTTGCGGAAGAGGATTGGGATTCTTCCGTTTGCATAATCAAGACCGGTGGATGCCATATGTTTTTTGTTTAAGGGTTTAGAGGACATAAACGAATACAGCGACTGGATAAGTTGCTGACCGGGCGCACCCGACATCTTATCCAGTCGCTGTAATTCCGATTACGGACCCTCTGATGAGTGGTGCAAAATTACAAAAAAACCGCGATATATGCAATAAGATTGGGATGAAAGTTATGAATGTTAAATTTGGATTTATGCATGAAACCGATTAACTTTGCAGAAAAAACAAAAAGATGCTGAAAGTAAAAGATGTGGATTATTGCGGAGGCTATGTCCTGGAGCTCTTATTCAATAATGGGGTGCGAAAGACTGTAGATCTCCTTCCTTTCTTGGAAGGGGAGATTTTCGGTGAATTGAGGGATCTTGATAAATTCATACAGTTTGGCTTGACGCGTATCACTATCGAATGGGCCAATGGAGCAGACCTTGCCCCGGAATTCCTATATGAAATTGGTCAGCCTGTCTCATGCTGACAATATAAAATGCATATGACGGAACTCGAGATGATGAGGTGGATCTTAGGGATACTCATTGCGGCAGGTGCTCTTGCCGTGACGGTGATGTATTTCTTCCGCAATGATGAAACTCCTGCTGTATCGGCTGTCGAGACAGGAGACAACCGCCTCTTGCTGCAGCAGGCACTGATGTCGTCTGCTTCTGACTCCAAGAATCCAATACCATCAGCAATACTTGAGTCTGAAGCCTACGAAGCTATACAGCGGAATATCCGCGATGGCGCCAATCAGAGATATAGTATCGAAATCCCATATCCCTTGCCGTCCGGTTGTGTATGTTTCAGGGTTTGTGGGTATAGCCCTGATGATGGTAGCTTCATTTTTACCCCCTTCGTTGTTCTTCCTGAAGTATGTAGGAATTATATTGGCGCTGTCTGGGTTTCTGTATATGTTCTTCTGGATATACAGGGCAGGCTACAAAAAAGAAGCCTTGCTTATGGCCATAATCAGCACAGCCCTTGCTATTATCATTATCGTAGCTCTTGCCTACTACTCTGAAATCCTTTACGGGTAGAGTAGACGAATCAGGATTCAATCTTCCAACCTTATTTTTTTGCAAATGACCTGATTTTCCAGTCTTCTATACAACGTGTTTCCGAAGAGAAATTCACCCCAATCTCGATCAATTGCCGAGAGTCCATTTGGAACTTTCGGCTATATTTTTTCTCCTCAATCTGCTTTAATGCCTGTTCTGCACTTCCATTGTATTTGAGTTCAATTATATAGATGTAGTCTTCTGTCTTAATTACGATGTCTATACTACCGTCAGATGTAGCTGACTCTGTTTCAGTATCCAGACCTATGATATCCATCAAAATGTAGAAAGCATTGTGGAAGTTATTTTCATTATCCATCTTCATCTTGAAATGTACGCCGGCAAAATATGCCTGGAG
>JAIDUH010000173.1 GCA_029060285.1 Muribaculaceae bacterium
CGTGTTGAAAAAGCTTGAAAAACAACTTTTACAACATGCTGTGTGACAAGATATTACAAAGCGGTTCTATAGTAGGCACAAAGGGTTCGCAATGTTTACAATGATTAACGACAAACGATTAAACAATAAACGAGATAAACTGAAAACAACATAATATTTTATTAACTAACATTTTTATTTATGAAAAAATTTTTAATTTTAATCAGTATCGTCGCTGCGTCGATGTTCGCCACCCTCTCGGCAGCGGAATCGACAGTCCTCTATGAACGAGGAGATGGTACAGCGTGGTCTGATGCAGACCTTGAAGAATGGAGTCCCTCAATGTACAATGGGAATCCCACAGTCACACAAACTATCAATTCTGGCCTAAGTTTTCAATTCGGCAATACTGGATGGGATTCTACTAAGGCAATTACTTTTACACCGAATTCCATTGTCAATTTGACAGCTACAATAACATCAGGAACGACAGGAAACAGTGCAAATTATGACTATCTCAAAGTCGGTGATGTAGAAGTACAAGTTAATGGTCAGGACCAAAAAATATCAATTGTAATTGATGGAAAGGAAACTAAATCAATTAAATTTGGTAATAAAGATGCTTGTCGCGGAGGAGAATATAAAATTTCAATGACATTAGATCAAGCCCTTAAATCAGCTTACGTAAAGGTGTCAGCGCCAAGTACTGCGGACCTCGAAACTGATGCAGGTACCACATATACAAATGCCCTACCAAATCAAATTGTTGTTGGTCTTCATAAAGGTGGGACAGTAACTGGTCGTACCCATGTTTTGCAAGCTATCAAAATCACCGAGGAATTACAAGAAGTAAAAACTGTTGATTATACGATCAACTACATTTTTAATGGTACTGCAATTAAAACAGAGACTGGAAGCATAGTCGTTGGAGCTGAGATCACCGCAAAAGAACCCCAAACAATTGATGGTGAGAAATATTACTTTGCCGATGGGGCTACGACATCGATGACCATAAAAGCAGATAGCGACAATGTTCTCAACGTCCAAATGCGTAAGGCATATGTTTACAACTACACGATTGCTAACAATGTAAATGATATCGTTAAGACCGGTACATGCGTGGAGGGTGAAAGTGTATCTGTTCCGTACAGTCACTATATTCTAAAAGACGGAATAGTTTATACCAAGGCCGCTGTTAGCAGTCAATATAATCATACTTTCAATCCTGATTCCAACGACTATGTTGAGACACTAGAATACAATGCTTCAGATATTATCGATGGTATATTCTTTAAAGAAGGTGAAGAAATCGAGGGTATGACATATGATGCCAGTGCTAATGCAAATATTCGTTGTTCCAATAGTGCGGGTGGTTTTTCTGATGAACCTATCAAAATATGTACTCTTTTACCGGGAACTTATACTGTTAAATTAGGAGTATGGGGTAATGGAGGTGCAGACTTTGTTGTAAAGGCTGGCGAGGAGACTATACTTACTACAAAAACGCGAGGATATTGGCTAGAAGCACCTTTTATAAGTAAAAATGGTGATGATGATGATCCTCTAAACGGAGAATTCACATTGACCGAAGAAGCAGAAATCACATTCGAAGGAGCATCAAAAGGAAAAGTTCTCGACTACATTCTAATCTCAGGTATCGTTGATGTAACAGGAATAGCAATCAATGGAAATGATGATAAGACTATTGAAAAAATAGATCTTAATAAAGGTGGAGAATACAACCTCAAAGCTGTTATCACCCCTGAGACAGCTTCTGACAAGACCGTAAAATGGTCTTCAAGCAATCCTGAAATCGCTACTGTTGATGAAACAGGTAAAGTTACAGCCGTATCTGGAGGTACAACAACAATATCTGTTACTTCTAATGCAAACGAAGAGATCAGCGCTTCTGTTACTGTGAATGTTGCTGTTCCAGCTACAGGTCTCGAATTGCAGGACAAAGATCTAAATAAACTTGCAGATGGAGCTAACCTTAACCTTACCGAAGGTGATGATTACACCATAACAGCTGTTGTAGAACCGGAAGGTTCTACGGATATAGTTACTTGGGAATCCTCAGACGTGAATATCGCTACCGTAGAAAATGGTGTTATTAAGGCTATCGCAGCCGGTAATGTTTCTATAACAGCAAAGGTAGCAGGTTTCACAAAAACAATTAATGTAGTCGTTGCAGAAGCAACTGTTCCTGTTTCTGAAGTTGAACTCGACCAGACATCTGCTGAGATGAAGACCGGTTCTACTCTTGAACTCAAAGCCTCTGTAAAACCTGAAAATGCGTCTTCCAAAAATGTAGCTTGGTCAACAGATAAAGAGGACATTGCAACCGTTGACCAAAATGGGCTCGTGACCGCCATTAAGGCTGGTGAAGTGACCATCACTGCTACTGCCGGAGGCAAGACTGCCACCTGCGTTATCACAATCACTGACATCGAAGTTACCAAAGTCATTCTCAACGAGATAGAAATCAAGAACATCAAAGTAGGAGAAACTTTCCAGCTCACTGCTTCTGTTGAACCTGAAAACGCTACTTATAAGAACGTAATCTGGAGCTCAGATAACGAGGATGTTGCAACTGTTGATGAAGATGGCATTGTAACCGCTATTGCTCCTGGCACAGCTATCATCACAGCTACCTCAGGCAAAGTTAGTGCTTCCTGCTCTGTGACAGTTCCTGTGGAAGTAGCCAGTGTAACACTTGACAAGACATTCTCTGCACTCAACATCGGAGAATCCGTTACTCTTATTGCTACTATAGACCCTGAGAACGCTTCAGACAAGACCATTAGTTGGACTTCAAGTGATCCGAAGGTTGCAACTGTTGATGAAAACGGTACTGTTACCGCAGTCAGTGGTGGTGAGACTATCATCACAGCTAAGGCTGGCGAACAGACCGCTGAATGTACCGTAGCCGTTAGATACCCAGAAGAAGAAGGATATCTATATTCAAGAACCACTGAAACATGGACTAAGGCAGACCTCGTTGATTGGACTACTACTGATGGGGTAACAAAATCTATCAATAATGGTCTCAATGTAACTTGGGGTAACACTGGTTGGGCTCTTTCTAAAGAAGTCAACTTCACAAAGAACTCAATCGTTACCTTGACTGCATCAATGACTGGTGGCAACACCGGCCGTGAAAATGCATACGAATATCTCGAATTAGGTGGTGTACAGGTTCGTTTGGATGGCCAAAGAAAAGTCGGAACTGTTGTAATAGGCACAGAAGAATTCACATTATCAGGTGATGCACGTGGTGGCTCGGTCGACATCGAAATGACTATTGACCAAGCCTTTAAGAAAGTCACTGTGAATGTCACAGGATCATGCACCGGTACTGTTGAAGGCAAGATTAACGAAGCTCTTCCAAATAAAGTTGTATTCGGATACAATAAAAATGGCGGTTTATCAGGTGATCGCACAGCAATATTAAAATCTCTTGCAATAAGCGAAGAACTTCAGGATGTCACTACAGCAGACTATACAATAAATTATGTATGTGATGGTAATGTAATTAAGACAGAGTCTGGAACAACCGTTGTTGATAGCGAAGTAGATGCTGTTAACTCGTTCTCTGTAGATGGACAGAAGTATTATGTTGCAGACGGCGCTACCACAACACTGAAAGTTTCAGCTGAAGGTGAAAATGTTCTCAATGTAAATGTGCGCAAGGCTTACGTATTCAATTATATTGTTAAAAACAATGTTAATGATGCTACTGCTACCGGCACATGTGTTGAAGGTGAAAGCACTTCTGTGCCTTACAGCAGATATATTCTTGCTGAGGATGGAACTGTATGGATGAAAGAAGCTGCTAAACAGACTCCTTACACTATTACAATCAATCCAGATAAAGATGGTTATGAAACAACTATAGAATACAGTGCTACAGATATGACCGACGGTCTCTTCTTTAAAGAGGCAGAGGACATAGAAGAAATGACAGCCACAACAGGTGGGAATGCCGGAGCTCGTGGCTCAAATGCACAGGGTGGCTATGCTGATGAAGCAATCACAGTATATACACTCAAACCCGGCACATACACAGTGAGAATAGCCTCAACTGGCAAAGCAAATCAAGACCTTATAGTAAAAGCAGATGCTCTTGAAGTTATCAAATACACTACTAACGGAAGCTGGGGAGAAGCAACTTCTGAATCATTTACTTTAAGAGAAGAAACTGCTCTAACTTTCGAAGGTGCAAATTCCGATACTCCTCTTGACTACATTCTCATCACCGGCACAGCAGGAATCCCTGCAACCGGCATTACTCTTGACGCTACAAGCAAGGAACTTGAGATTGGAAAGGCTTTGACGCTTACTGCTTCTGTAACTCCGGACTACACTACCGATGCTATAAGTTGGACTTCAAGCAACGAAGAAATTGCTACCGTAGATAATGAAGGTAATGTGACAGCTAAACGTGCCGGCAGGGCTACTATCACTGCTACAGTAGGTGAATTCTCTGCTGAATGCATTGTCACATGCTATTCTCCTGTAGTTGGTGATGCAAACGGGGATGGTGTCATCGAAATTAATGATGTAATTGACATCTCTAACTTCATTCTCGAAGTTAATGAAGTTCCAGAAGGTTGGGAAGAAGAAGAATGGAAAGAGTTCTATGTTAAGGCTGCTGATTTGAATGGAGATAACAAGGTTACAATCTCAGATGCTTTAGCTGCTGTAACATTAGTTCTTGCACAAGAAGCTTCTTCTGCTTCACAAGCACGTGTGGCTGCAAACTACGAATTTGCTGACAATCTCGTGATCGGCGGCATGAAAGCTTTCAATGGCAAGACTTCAGTTGCCGTCACTCTCGACAACACTATGGAATTCGTAGCCGTTCAGGCTGACATCTATATGCCAGAAGGCGTCAACTTCGACGTGAAACCGGGCATTAGAATCGCCAACAGCCACTCATTCCAGACTAAGAGATTTGACGACAACCACATGCGCGTCGTAATCTACACTTTCAACGGCAACGCATTTGCTGACAACGATGAAGCACTCTTTGAGATCGTAGCTGATTCTTATATCTCTGATCCAAGCGACATAGCTTTGACACATGTCATTGCTTCTGATGCTGCAGCCAAAGCACACGTACTTGGCTCAAGATATGAAAGCGCGACAGGCGTAACGGCTCTCGGATTTGACAGCAACGCTCCTGTTAAGGTATATGATCTGAACGGACGTTACATTTCTGACAAGGTAGATGGTCTCGAACAAGGCTTCTACATCATCCGTCAGGGCAACAACGCCAAGAAAGTACGCATCAGATGATCATCTCCATTGACCTTGTAGGGACGCACGGCTCGTGCGTCCTCCCTACAGGGGTCGAACTATAGCAATTAAAATAACATTATGATATGAGACAAAAATTTCTATTAACGATGCTGGTGTTGCTGACGATAGTCGCGTCATTTGCAGCTTTCGCTAAAGACAGCTTCACCATCAAACCCGTAGAAGTTGAACTCGGAGAGACCGCGACTCTCGAGTTTAATCTTGAAAACGATCAGCCTTTCTACGGGTTCCAAGCAGACGTGACACTCCCTGCCGGCATAACTGTCGAGGACGAGGGAGCAGTCACTCTCTCTACCGACCGCGCTACAGCTGCCGGGGAATTTAACGTGAACTACAAAAAAGTTTCCAACGGTGCGTTGAGAATAACAGCCTTCTCCGAGAAGCATAAAGCATTCGAAGGAACGAATGGCGTACTCGTCAAAATGGAAGTTACTGTAGCTAAGAACTACGATGGCGGAAAGATTGAGGTATCAAACATAATTTTTTCAAATAATGAAGATCAGGATGTCAACTTTGAGTCTACATCCCTCAAGCCGGGTATACTTCCGAGCGGAATTACACTCAGCCCCGCTTCACTTCCACTTACAGTAGGAGAATCTGATAATTTGACTGCTACAATCACACCGGAAATAGCCACCGCAACCAGCCTCACTTGGACATCATCAAATACGGCTGTCGCTACTGTGGATGAAGACGGCAAGGTGACTGCAGTGGGTGAAGGCGAAGCTACGATAACGGCAACCACTTCAAATGACAAAACTGCCACTTGCTCAGTGACTGTTGCAACAAATGTCGTAAAAGTTGAGTCTGTGACCATCAGCGACACTACACTTGCATTGACAGAAGAAGAAACTGCAACACTGACTGCAACAGTATCTCCTGAAGGTGCCACTGATAAAACAGTCACTTGGACATCTTCCGATACCTCTGTTGTAACTGTTGATCCAAACACCGGTGTGGTGACCGCAATAAAGGCCGGAACAGCCACCATCACTGCAGCTACATCAAATACTCAGGTGAAAGCCACTTGCGAAGTCACTGTTAAAGCAAAGACCATCGCTGTGGAAAGCGTCACACTCGACAAGACTACTCTTAGTCTGACAGAAGGGGAAACCGGAAGTCTGACTGCATCCGTTGCTCCTGAAAATGCTACAGATCAGACAGTGACTTGGACATCATCTAACACAGCTGTTGCTACCGTTGATGCTGACGGCAAAGTGACTGCAGTTGCACCCGGCAGTGCTACCATCACTGCAACGGCAGGCGATAAATCTACTACTTGCACAGTGACTGTCGAAGCCAAGATTATCGATGTGACAAGCGTATCTCTCAACAAGACTACTCTCAGTCTGACAGAAGGAGAATCTGAAACTCTGACCGCAACAGTAGCTCCTGCTGACGCCACCGACAAGAGCGTCACTTGGACTTCTTCAAATACAGCAGTTGCAACTGTTGATGATGACGGCAAAGTGACTGCAGTCGCAGCCGGAACTGCTACCATCACTGCAAAGGCCGGAGAAAAAACCGCCACTTGCGAAGTGACTGTCAATGCAAAGGCTGTCCCTGTGGAAAGTGTCACACTCAATGAGACAAAACTTAGCATCATTGAAGGAGAAAAGGAAACGTTGACTGCTACAGTTGCTCCTTCAAATGCTACTGACAAGAACGTCACTTGGTCTTCCGACAATGAATCTGTTGCCACAGTCAAAAATGGCGTGGTTACTGCTGTCGCACCCGGCATTGCCAACATCACTGCAACAGTTAGCGGTAAGACTGCTACATGCGCAGTTACCGTTGTCGCTGACGACAGGACAAGCGTCCCTGTCAAGATGACATACGTCAATATGGACGAGCCTACCGAAGCTTACGGTGAAATCGCAGCAGGCGAGACTGCTCAGGCTGGTTTCAATAAGATCAGCGGAAACACAATTGGATTTGGCAATACAGGTTGGGGGGTTGACTTCATCACCTACCTTCAGGTGAACGTCTCTGAGATCAAGGGCACTATCATTAATGCCACTCTCTCATTTGAAGCTTCCGGCTCAACGGACAGCAAACGCACTACAGGTTGGGGCGTTGGCTACAACAATTCTGTATGGTCATCTGATATGACCTACGATTCTGCTGACAAGAGCATCACTACTATTGGCAGTGAACAATGGACTACTACAAAATCAGCTACAACATTTGAATCATTCTCATTTGACATCACAGAAGCTGTACTCAATGCTGAAAATGGCTTGGCTACAATTCTTGTGTATGAGACTGCAGCTGCAGGTGGTTACATCAAAAACCCGGTAGTGAAAGTTAAGTGGACTGAAGCTGAGACCTACGACGTAACTTTCAATGAGACTAATGGCGTTGAGGCAACTGTAATCGTAAACAAACTTGACGTAACTAAGGGTACGAAACTTCCTGATGGCGAATACTCATTTACTGCAACTGCCAAGGGATATAAGGATTACACAGGTGAATTTACTGTTGCAGGAGCTGCTAAGGAAGTGACATTCGCCATGACTCCGAAGGATGAATGGAACTGGACTTTGAAGAACAATGTCAATGATGAAACCATCACCGGCACTTGCTTGGAAGAGGAAAGCGCTACAGCTGCTTACAGTAGATATATCTTTAAAGATGGTACTGTATGGATGAAAGCACCTTGTGGTGGTGACAAGAAATTGGAATACAATTACACCTTCACGCCGGATGCCAACAACTATGTAGGAACCCTCGAATATTCTGAATATGCTACCGACGGTATCTATTTCATAGAGGCAGAGAAGATGGTAGGCATGACTCCATCAACAAGCAATAATGCAAATATACGTTGCTCTGATTCAACAGGTGCATATCCTACGTCTTCTGAAGAAACTGAGACAGGCGCTGTTGAAGTGACTAAGCTTCTCCCAGGCACATACAAAGTTGAAATCGCCTTTATGGGTGGCAGACAAGGAGACACTGACCCGACATTCTTCGTCAAAGCTGGTGAAAATACTGTACTTGAAGGAACTACCAACGGAAGCTGGACAAACCCTGTTTCTGAAGAATTCACTTTGGCTGCAGAGACTGTTCTGACTGTAGAGGGGGGATCTGCTTCCAAGCCTCTCGACTACATCCTGATCACCGGCAAAGTCAATTCATTCGCTGACTACAAAGTCATATTTGTTGATGAAGATGGCAATGAAATCAAGGATGCTGTGATCGGAAGCGGTATTGCAGGAACTGCAATCGAACTTTCTGAAGAATATGCAAAGAACTTTGAGAAAGACGGTATTCCATATATCTATGATGGCTTTGAGCCTGAAAATCCGACTATTGCTGAAGACGGAACTACTGTCGTAACCGTCAAGTATCACAAGCAGAATGAAGTTTCATACACTGTCAAGTTTGTAGACCAGGATGGCACGACTCTTAAAGAGTCTGAGACCCGTACAGGTGACGCCGGCAGTGCTGCTACAATTTCTGATGAAGACAAGGAAGATCTTGTTATCGATGGCGTGACTTACGTATATGCCGGTGACAATACCGAAGGATTGAAGTACGCTTATGACGGAAAGACTGAAATCGTCATTACCTACAATAAAGTGGTAGGATACACCATCAAGTTTGTCGACGAAACCGGCAATGAAATCCTGGAAGCAAAAGAATGCACAGGTGTTATCGGCAGCGAAATCGACCTCTCGGAATATGTCAATGGCATCAACGTCGATGGCAAGGTCTATTTCTTTGTAAATGCAAGCTACGCACCGGAAGGCAATGCAGTTGCAGAAGGCAAGGTTGTGACCATTACATTGGAATCTTCTTCTAAATTGCCATATACACGTACAGAATCCGCTTGGACTGAAGCAGACCTCACTGATTGGGTAAGCGCAGACGGCATTACCAAATCGATCGACAATGGTCTCAATGTAACTTGGGGCAACACAGGTTGGGCTCTCTCTAAAGAAGTCAACTTCACAGAAAATTCAATAGTTACCTTGACAGCTTCAATGACTGGTGGCAACACAGGTCGTGCTGACGCATACGAGTATCTCGAATTAGGAGGTGTTCAGGTTCGTTTGGATGGTCAAAATAAAGTCGGTACTGTTGTAATAGGCACAGAGACATTTACATTGTCAGGCGATGCCCGTGGCGGTTCCGTCGACATCGAGATGACCATAAATCAGGCTACAAAGAAAGCTACTGTAACAGTTTCCGGATCTTGCACAGGCACCAATACCGGTAAGATTACCGAGGCACTTCCGAATAAAATAGTATTCGGCTATCATAAAAACGGCAGTTTGTCAGGTGACCGCACTGCAACTTTGAAATCAATCTCAATAAGCGAAGAAATCCAGGTAGTTACTACAGCCGACTACACAATCAACTATGTTTGTGATGGCGAAATCATCAAGACAGAAGAAGGCAATACTGTAATCGGCAATGAAGTAACTGCTGAATCTACTCTCACAGTTGAAGATCAGAAGTATTACGTTGCGGATGACGCTACCACCACTATGACAGTTGAAGCCGATAGCGACGAAAATGTTCTTAATGTCAACATGCGTAAGGCTTACGTTTATAATTACCTCGTTAAGAATAACGTAACCGAAGATGTGATTAAAGGATCTGTTATCGAAGGAGCAAGCGCGACCGTCCCATACAGCAGATATATACTTGACAATGATGGTAAAGTATGGGAGAAAATCCCGGGCAAGAGCTCTCCCTACACTATCAGCTTCACTCCTGATGCAAATAACTTCGAGACTTCTTTGGAATACACTGCAACTGACATTACAGACGGCATATTCTTCTCAGAAGCTGAGAACATCGAAGGTATGACCAAAGCTACCGGTTCTAATGCTGATATTCGTTGTTCAAATGCAGCAGGTGGCTATTCTGAAGAAGCTGTTACTCTCTACACTCTCCCGGCAGGTACATACAAGGTGAAACTTGGAGTATGGGGCAATGCCGGAAACACATTCGTTGCGAAAGCCGGAGAAGAAACTATTCTGACTGCAGAAACCCAGGGCTACTGGCTTGAAGCAGTGTCTGAAGAGTTTACAGTGGATGCTGAGACAGCTCTTACTTTTGAAGGAGCCAATTCTTCCAAGCCTCTCGACTATGTGCTCATCACAGGAACATTGAAAGAGATCGTTGAAAGTGTTGTGATCAAAGATGCAGATGCCCTCAAGACTCTCAACATCGGTGATTCGTATAAGCTCACTGCTGAAGTGAAATCTTCTAATTCTACTTCTGACCCACAGGTGACTTGGACATCAAGTAATCCTGCAGTTGCAACTGTAGACAATACAGGCAATGTGAAAGCAGTTGGTGCAGGAAATGTCAAGATCACTGCTTCCTACGGTGGAAAGAGCGCTTCTTGCACCCTGAAGTGCTATCCGCAATTGGGCGACGCCAACTGGGACGGAACCATCGACATCACTGACGCCGTGGATATCACCAACTATGTAGTAGGAAAGAAGACAGCTCCTACTACTTGGGATGAAACTGAATGGACTGAGTTCTACACAACCGGTGCAAACGCAAATAATGACGAAGACGGCAAGATCACATTCGCTGATGCTTCTGCCGCTGTCACTATCTTACTTGCCCAGCCGGCTGCACCTGCAACTCAAAACCGCATCATCTCCGCATACGACAATGATGATCAGGATGCTCTCGCGATCGGCGGAATCTCCGCTACAAACGGAAGATATTCAATCCCTGTCACCCTCGACAACACAGTGGAATATGTGGCACTCCAAGCTGATATCATCCTTCCGGAAGGCATGAACGTTGAGGTTAAGGAAGGCAGCAGGGTTGCCGGCAGCCATATCATGGCCACCAAGAAATTTGCAGACAACCACATCCGTGTGGCTCTCTACAATCTCGGTAACACTGCATTCGCCGACAACGAAGCTCCGATCATCGAAATCATTGCTGACGGCATGATCTATGACAATGAGGATATAGCAATCTGCAACATCATTGCAGCTGACACTGACGCCAACAGATTCGTGCTCGCTTCCAAGGCAGCAGAAACTACAGGCGTGGATGCTATCGGATTTGACTGCGAAGCTCCTGTCAAGGTATATGATCTGAACGGACGTTACATTTCTGACAAGGCAGAGGGTCTCGAACAGGGCGTCTACATCTTCCGTCAGGGTAACAACGCCAAGAAAGTACGCATCAGATGATCTTCTCCATTGACCTTGTAGGGACGCACGACCCGTGCGTCCCCCTACAGGGCTCGAACTATAGCAATTAAAATAAAATTATGATATGAGAAAAAAATTATTATTGACAATGCTGTTGTTGCTGTCGATTGTCGCTCCTTTTGCGGCAATTGCCGATAGCTTCACCGTAAAATCTACGGATCTGACAGTCGGCACGACAGAGACTCTTCAGTTTAATCTCGAAAATTCCCAGGCTGCATACGGCTTCCAGGCTGAGGTGAAACTCCCGGTGGGCATTACAGCAGTGAAAGGGGAAGACGGACAGTATATTACCCTTACAGACAGAGCTAATGACGGGGCATATAGCGTCAACAGCAATATCCTCAATGGCAACCTTATAATGGGAGCCTTCTCGGGCGATCACAAACCTCTGGCAGGAAACAGCGGCGCTCTCGTCAATCTGAATGTCAAAGTAGCCGATGACTTCAAGGGAGGTGATATTGAGATCCTGAATGTATCATTGATCGACAGTCAAGATAAGGATGTAGCACTCAGTTCTTCATCCGCCAATCTTGGCGTGGCTGTGTCTGCAGTCACTTTCGTACGCAAGTCACTCACTTTGCAAGTTGAGAAGACTACCACCTTGGTGCCGACAGTGACTCCTTCATGGGCAACAAACCAGACTCTCACCTGGACTTCAAGCGATGCTGCGGTTGCAAGTGTTGACGACAAGGGCTTGGTGACAGCAATCAAAGTTGGCTCTGCTGACATCACTGCTACCTCTTCAAATGGCAAGAGTGCAACATGCACAGTGAATGTAGAAACCAACGTAATAGAAGTAACTTCAATCATACTCGATGCCACAGAACTTAATCTGACGGCAGGAGATACAAAAAAATTAGTGGCTACAGTTAGTCCTGAAAATGCCACCGACAAGAGCGTCGTATGGTCTTCAGACAATGAAAAGGTAGCTACTGTAGACGAAGAGGGTAATGTGACAGCAATCGCAAAGGGCACTGCCATCATCACAGCCGAAGCCCACGGATTTACCGCTACCTGCCAAGTGACAGTTGCAAACAAGACAGTTGCGGTGACCGGCGTCACTCTCAATAAGACCACCCTGAGCCTGACTGAAGGTGAGACGGGAACACTGACAGCTACCGTGGCTCCTTCCGATGCCACTGACAAGACCGTAACCTGGACTTCAAGCGATGAAAAGATTGCCACTGTCAAAAATGGTATTGTGACGGCGATTGCACCGGGCACTGCCACCATCACAGTGACAGCAAGCGGCAAGACAGCTACCTGCGAAGTGACAGTGAACGCAAAGACGATCGCTGTGTCCGGAATTACTCTCGACAAGACTACCCTTAGCCTGATTGAAGGCGAATCCGGAACTCTGACAGCTACAGTGGCTCCTGACAACGCCACTGACAAAAGCGTAACCTGGACTTCAAGCGATGCTAAGGTTGCAAGCGTTGATGACAAGGGTATAATTACTGCAGTAGCACCAGGTTCAGCCATCATCACAGCTACCGCAAGCGGCATGACCGCTACCTGCACAGTGACTGTGACAGCAAATACCGTTGCGGTGACCGGCGTAACTCTCGACAAGACTTCACTTAGCCTGACTGAAGGCGAGACTGCAACCCTTACAGCTACTGTCGCTCCGGCTGATGCCTCCAACAAGACTGTCACCTGGACTTCAAGCGATGCTAAGGTTGCAAGCGTTGACGACAAGGGCTTAGTTACTGCACTCGCTGCAGGCAAGACCACCATCACGGCTACCGCAAGCGGCAAGACCGCTACCTGCGAAGTGACCGTGACAGCCAAGACCGTTGATGTGACCGGCGTCACTCTCAACAAGACTATCCTTAGCCTGATCGAAAGTGAGACTGAGACCCTGACAGCTACTGTAGCTCCCTCGAATGCTACTGACAAGAGCGTAACTTGGTCTTCTGACAATGAATCTGTCGCTACAGTTAATAATGGCGTGGTTACTGCAGTTGCCCCCGGCACTGCCACCATCACTGCCACTGCAAGCGGCAAAACTGCCACCTGCAAGGTGACTGTCGTAGCTGATGACAGGACCACGGTCCCTGTCAAGATGACATACGTCAATATGGACGAGCCTACCAAAGCCTACGGTGAAATCGCAGAAGGCGAGACTGCCCTGGCAGGTTTCAACAAGATCAGCGGTAATACCGTTGGATTTGGCAATACAAGCTGGGGTGCGAACTACATCACCTATCTTCAGGTCAATGTCTCTGAGATCAAGGGTACCATTATGAATGCCACACTCTCATTTGAGGCTTCCGGCTCTACCGACAGCAAACGTACGACAGGTTGGGGTGTCGGTTACAACAGTTCTGTATGGTCATCTGATATGACATACGATTCTGCTGACAAGAGCATCACTACTATTGATGCTGAAAAATGGACCACTACAAAATCTGCTGCAACATTCGAATCATTCTCATTTGATATCACTGAAGCAGTTCTCAATGCAGAAAATGGCTTGGCTACCATTCTTGTATATGAGACAGCCGCTGCAGGCGGTTATATCAAGAACCCTGTAGTGAAAGTTAAGTGGACTGAAGCAGAGACCTACGGCGTAACGTTCAAAGAGACTAACGGCGCAGAGGCTACTGTAATCGTGAATAAACTTGACGTATCCAATGGCACTTCACTTCCTGACGGCACTTACACGTTCTATGCTTCTGCCAAGGGATATAAGGACTATGAAGGTGAGTTTACCGTTGCAGGAGCTCCTCTCGAAGTTGCATTTACCATGACTCCGAAGGATGAATGGAAGTGGACTTTGAAGAACAATGTCAATGATGAAACCATCACCGGCACTTGCCTGGAAGGTGAAAGCGCTACAGCCGCTTACCACAGATACATCCTTGCTGACAACGGTACTGTATGGATGAAAGCACCTTGTGGTGGCGACAAGAAATTGGAATACAATTACACCTTCACTCCGGATGCCAACAATTATGTGGAAACCCTCGAATATTCTGAATATGCTGCTGACGGTATCTATTTCATAGAGGCTGAAAATATGGCAGGTATGACTGCGTCTACCAAGAACAATGCAGAAATCAGATGCTCGAATGCTGAAGGTGCATATCCTGCAGAGGAAGGTGCTGTAGAAGTTACCAAGCTTCTCCGCGGCACTTATAAAGTTGAAATCGCCTTCATGGGTGGCAGACAAGGAGACACAGACCCGACATTCTTCGTAAAGGCAGGTGAAAAGACCATACTTAACGGAACTACCAACGGAAGCTGGACGAACCCTGTTTCTGAAGAATTTACGCTGGATGAAGAGACTGTACTGACAGTAGAGGGTGGATCCGCTTCCAAGCCTCTCGACTATGTGCTCGTCACCGGAGAAGTCAATACAAACGTTCCTGTGACTGGCCTTGCTATCTGGGATGAAGATGACCAGCCCCTTGACAAGGATCATTCCCTTGCCCTCATCACCGGCGACGAGTACACCCTCACCGAGGTGGTGACTCCTGAAAACGCAACTGAGCAGAAAGTGACCTGGACTTCAAGCGACGAGTCTGTTGCCAAGATAGTGGATATCGTGGAAGAACCGCATCAGGTGCATATCGACGCCATCGCTGCCGGCGAGGCTACCGTCAGTGCAACACTCGGTGATTTCACCTGCTCATTCAAGGTGACAGTCACAGATCCTGTGATACCCGTGACAGGCATCACGCTCGACAAGAAGAATGCCGATATGCTGACTGGCGCAACTCTCCAGCTCAACGCCACAATCACTCCCGAAGATGCATCTTCAAAGGAAATAAAGTGGACATCAAGCGACAACAACATCGCCACTGTAAGCACCAAGGGTCTCGTGACAGCGAAGAAGGCCGGCAAGGTCACCATCACTGCCACCTCCAACAAGTTTACTGCCACCTGCGAGATCACAATCACTGATCCCGTAGTGGACGTGGAAGGAATCACCCTCGATAAGACTGCCCTCAGCATGACTGAAGGTGACACTGAGACACTGACAGCAACCGTCGCTCCTGATAATGCCACTGACAAGAGCATGACCTGGACTTCAAGCAACGAGGCTGTCGCTGCGGTTGACGGAGTAGGCAATGTCACTGCAGTGGCTCCCGGCGAGGCTGTCATCACTGCCAAGGCCGGCGAAAAGACTGCGACTTGCGTGGTGACGGTTGCCGCCAAGTATATTCCTGTTGAAGGCCTTGTAATCCGGGATGAAGATGACCAGCCCCTTGACAAGGATCATTCCCTTGCCCTCATCACCGGCGACGAGTACACCCTCACCGAGGTTGTTTCTCCTGAAAACGCAACTGACCAGAAAGTGACCTGGACTTCAAGCGACGAGGCTGTCGCCAAGATCGTGGACATCGTGGAGGAACCGCATCAGGTGCATATCGACGCCATCGGTGCCGGCGAGGCTACCGTCACTGCAACACTCGGTGATTTCACCTGCTCATTCAAGGTGACAGTCACAGATCCTGTTATTCCAGTGACCGGCATCACGCTCGACAGGAAGAATGCCGATATGCTGACAGGCGCAACTCTCCAGCTCAATGCCACCATCACTCCCGAAGATGCATCTTCAAAGGAAATAAAGTGGACATCAAGCGACAACAACATCGCCACCGTAAGCACCAAGGGTCTCGTGACAGCGAAGAAGGCCGGCAAGGTCACCATCACTGCCACCGCCAATAAGTTTACTGCCACCTGCGAGATCACAATCACTGATCCATACATTGAGGTGACTGAAATAACCCTCGACCAGACTGAAGCCACCATTTATGAAGGCGAGACCCTGCAGCTTGTGGCTACAGTGACTCCCGAGGACGCCACCGACCCCACAGTGACCTGGACTTCAAGCGACGAGTTCGTTGCCACAGTCGATGAAAACGGTCTTGTGACAGCACTTTCATATGGAGAGGCAATCATCACTGCACAGGCAGGCGATAAGACTGCCGAGTGCACAGTGAAGGTAGACAAGTATTCAGCTGTCGGGCTTATCGGATTCGATTCCAACGCTCCGGTGAAAGTGTTTGATCTCAACGGCATATATATATCTGACTCCGTGGAGGGTCTTACTAAGGGCACTTACATCGTGCTTCAGGGCAACAATGCCAAGAAGATCTCTATCAGATAAGAAGTGAGCTTCTGCTCTTGAATTTTGGAGGATGTCGAAATTTTGGCATCCTCCATTTTAATTCTCAACCCAGAACACGCAATTTTGACCCTAAAACTTGCTCGACAAATTTTTTTTTCGTAATTTTGCAATGTTATAATGGCAAAAAATGCAATGATTTCAAAATTTGATTTTTAAATCATTGTATTACAATATTTTAAAACTCAAAATCCTGACATTTTCAGTCGATATTGAAATTTTATGTATAGAGACACGACATGCGGCGAGCTCCGTCTCGC
>JAIDUH010000174.1 GCA_029060285.1 Muribaculaceae bacterium
ATGATGTTTATTGACATATAGTTGTCGATAAACTGGCTTGTATAAGTGTCGGTCTCATCAAAGAGCGACATTACCATGAGCATTGAGCTCTGGCGCTTCTGGGTGATGACACCGACCTGGTTTACTTCCGACGGAAGGAAAGCCGCAGCCTTTGCCACACGGTTTTGAACGTCAACGGCAGCCATATCAGGGTCCATGCCCTGCTTGAAGTATACCTGAATGGTGGCAGAACCGTTGTTGGAAGCTGACGACACCATATAGTCCATATTTTCAGCACCGTTGATTTGCTCTTCAAGAGGAGCTATCACGGAGTTTAGCACGGCTTGTGCAGAAGCTCCGGTGTAGGTAGTACTCACCGAAATTGTCGGTGGGGCGATATCCGGATATTGCTCGATTGCAAGGCTTGTAAGGCCAAGGATACCGAAGATGACGATGAATATGGAGATCACCGTCGAAAGCACCGGTTTGTTTATAAATCTATCAAGTTTCATTTCACTCTGTTGTTATGTCGTCTGATTAGTTCTTTGGTGTGATGACCATGCCGTCTTTCACTGTTGAGCCTACCCCTTCGATCACGATGACGTCGCCCGGCTTCAGACCCTTTGTGACTATATAATTGGTGCCATCATTTTTCGAGTCGATGGTGATAGGCGATTGATGCACCTTGGAGCTGTCGCCCACCACATAGACAAACTTCATGTCTTGAATCTCAAATGTAGCCTTCTGTGGGATTGTGATCACGCCGCGGTTGATCTGGGGAAGCAGCACCTGGCCTGTGTTGCCGCTACGGAGCATTCCGTCGGGGTTGGGGAAGGCAGCTTTTACAGTGGCGCTTCCGGTAGAGGGATCAAGGACTCCTGAAATTGAAACGATACGTCCGGGCTGGCTGTAGATTTCTCCATTGGCGAGCTTTAGCTCAACACCGGGGAGAGAATCAAGCACCTGCTTCATATTCTTTCGTCCATTATCTGTAAGCGCAAGGATCTCTTTTTCTGTCATTGAGAAGTAAGCCTCCATGTCTGAGTTGTTGGAAAGCATTGTGAGAAGGGTAGAGGGGGAGACGAGTGCTCCTTCCTTATTGTCGATGGTGCCTACAACTCCGGATACCGGTGCGGTGACGAGAGTATAAGATAGGTTTTTCTGTGTAGAGGTGAGATTAGCCTGAGCCTGGCCAAGCTGTGCCTTTGCGGCGTTCAGCTGGTCAACGCTTGTCTGATAGGCAGAGGCGGATATGATATTTTTATCGAGGAGTATCTTGTTGTTGTTGGCGTTAGTCTGTGCTGTGTTGACACTTGCCTGTGCCACTGCTACTGCAGCTTTGGCAGCATCTACGGCTGCTTGGAGCTGCACCTGGTCGATTGTGAACAGGAGCTGTCCGGCTGAGACTTTCTGCCCTTCCTGCACGTGTACCTTTGTCAGGAATCCGGTGATCTGCGGACGTATTTCCACATCATTCTTGCCGTGGAGCGTAGCGGGATAGTTTGTGTTGAGATCAGCGTCTGATTCTGTTACTTTCAAGGTTGCCAAAGTAGGGGCAGCCTGTTGTTGCTGTGCGTTGTTGTCTCCCTTGCACGATGAGAGAGCGAGTCCGCCGCCTGAGATCATGAGCGTGCAGACTGCAATTTTAGTTAGATTCTTTTTCATATTTTTCAGTTGTGTTTTATCATAAGGAATCGTTTTACCTATAGATGAGGTCTTAAAATTACAACAATTAAAAAAGAATAATTGCTCAGAAAGTATCATAAATAAGGAAAAAATGACAAATAAAAAGGACACCGGAGTATTTCCGATGTCCTATAGAATCAATACTTCTTTAGCGTGATTAATCGTGCATAAGCAGTATTATCTGACAAATTTGAGCGCGAAACTGTTTCCTTCCGCATCCTTTGCAGTGGCCACATATACTCCGGCATTGAGTGAGCTGACATCAAGAGTGTCTTTGCCGGCAAGCATGAGTTTGCCATTTACGTCGAATACAGTGATTTCGCATCCATTTGCATCCAATCTTCCGGATAAGTAGGAGAGTGGAGTCTTGGAAACAGCTGATGAAACGCTTTCCACGGCATTTTCTCCCTTTATCACTTTGACATTGCATATTGATGTGCCTCCAAGAATGGAGACTGATATTTTGGCGTCACCCTCTTTGATTGCCTTGAATTCCACGTTCATTACCTTGCCGTCGAATGCCATATTGCCTGTCATCTCAAGAAGATCTTCAGAAAATTCACACATAAAGTCTTCAATTACCAAGTCTTCAGTGAGAGTCTCACGTGTCAGTACAGCCACTTCGATATTGAAGACAGCTTCTTTTTCTACCGTAATTTCCGGAGTCGGGATAAATACAACATTCTCATAATAAAGATTCGGATCATACGCATACCAGGACTGAAGGTTCCAAGGAGCAGAAGTAGAAGTGCCGTATGCAAATTCAAGTGTCTTTGTCAGCATATCAGAGTCAACTTCATCCTTGTCAAGCGTAGTGCCTTCAAGGGTTTTCTCTGCAAAGTCATTGTCAATGACTGCAAGATCAGAGACTACTATATTGTTGAGGATTCCCTCTTCATATCTTACCTTATTCTTATAAATGGGATTACCATCTGAGTCAACATCATCATATTCCGGTTCGGCATTGTAGCTTGATCGTCCAACCACGCGGTGAACCGTAGCAAGCTGATGAGGATATTTTTCAATTACGTCACTCTGATCCGGATAAGTAAGTGAAGACACACCAATCAAGTTGTTGACTACGGGTACGTCTCCATTCCCTTGCCAGTCACCTTCAAGTTCTCCTGCGATGCCTCCAAGAGATATTGCATTGGTCCATTTTGAAGCCTTGGTAGCTTCAATAGTTCCTTCCACATAATTGCTCTTCACCTTCGAACGGTCGAGGAATCCTACGATACCTCCGATTGTATTCTCAGCCTTAAGGTTAGCATCGACATGGCAATTGGAAATCACTTCATCTCCGGTAGTGGTCGTTGCGACAATTCCACCAACCGTGTTGTTGGCAATCATATTTCCTGAGAAATAGCATGCAGTTATGTTGGTGCTTGTTCTGATATCGCCGACAATGCCACCGGCACCGTTACAGTTGGGGAGATAAATGTCAGCACCAGAAACTTCACATCCTGTAAAGTTGGTATAAGTCCAGCTCTTGGCACATATGCCTCCGAAGATTCCACCGAAATTTTCCCCTCTTGCAGTCAGACGACGCACGTGGATATTGTCGAATGTCGTTCTGGACGAGGTAGATGCCAAAATGGCAGCTTCACTGTCACCCTCCAGCAGCATGGATGTATTGTAGAAGTTGATGTTTTTGATGGTGGCTTCATTACAAAATTTGAACATGCCTGCCTGCTTGCCTGAAGATAAAAGCAAGTTGCTCACAACGTGTCCGTCGCCGTCTAACACTCCGGAGAAATCCTCTATTTGAGAGAAGGAAAGTCCACTGCAATCAATATCTGATATGATCTTGAAATATGATGATGGTGCGCTCTTTATCTGCTGAAGGTCGCCTGCTGTAGCTATCAGGTAGGGATCTTCCGCTGTGCCATTGCCTCCGGCAAATTTGGTGAAGGGAAGGGTGTAGGAGTCAGCAATAAACTTATTGTCATTAAGGTAGACTATTACGAGTTCCGGATTTTTCCCTTCCATCAGATATACCATCCTGATTTCTCCTTTCTCCTTGTCGGGAGCAAACGTATATAATGCTCCTTTTTCCGTAGTTGCAATCAGCAATTCTTCTTGCAGAGGGGATGAGTCGCCGACATTACGCTTGACAAGGAGCATATATTCGATCTCTTTGTCAGTATTGAAGACGTAGGGAGAAAGGGCAAAAGATGACATGTAGATTTGAGCGAGTTCTATTCCTTTGCCAGTCGGGATTTTATCAAGCCTGATCATCTCGCCGTCAGTATCAAACCAAATTACAGGGGCGTATGTGCTGTCGTCATCATCGCCCGGGAGTCCTGTAGAAAGGGCGCTGGCGTAAACATATCCGTCGGCGGTTGCTACTCGGTCAAGCGATGTGGAGAGGCTGTATTCTTTAATGTTTAGATCAGTCTCAGTCACGATCCGGCATGAATAGAGATCGATAAATTTGAATCCCATTTCATCGCCGGTATAGACAAACATAGTCTGTGGTTCATAGCCAGGAAGATCCGACATCTTGACGTAGTCGAATGTATTCTCCGCTATTGTCTTTATCCGGTTGCCGTCTGCATCATACACATAGTAGGATGAATTGTAGTGATCATCATCACTGAAGAGATAATCATCGGTTGTGATGACGAAAGCAGGTTGTCCGTCGGTAGTGTAGTGCCCTTCATAATCCACGTCTGCATCCCAGGACAGCGTGCCGATGCCATAGTATGTGCAATATACGTTTGGATTGTCAGTATTTTGTATGGTTTCAATCTTTGTCGAATTGATAAGCTCCATCTCTGCGGGATATTTGTCATTCATCTGATATACGTCGATGATGAGTCGGTTATCCGGCGTTATGGCATCATTCTCTCCCATTCCGGATGGGTCTACGAAGAATGATTTTTCATAATGGGCATAAATAAGAGCAAGCTTGCCATCAATTTTCTTACAAAGCATCATAGGCGACGTCATGCCGTCTCCCGGAAGATCAAGCATCCTTATTTCTTGCTCGAAAAATACTTTCGGGTCACTGTTGTAGCCTCCTTTTGTGTAGGTGGTAAGCACTTGTTTGTATTCAGCCAAGAAATCTATGTATGAAGGATAGTCTTTATCCGGATCTGCTTGCTTCTCAGTGAGAAACGTTATGTAGAAGTCTTCTCCCCACATATCTTTTGATACGTCTATAGCATCAACGGGATATCCGGGTATTACATTCAGGGCCGTGGAATACTCTCCATCATTCAAATTCTCAATGGCATATACGTATGTGCGGTTGTTGTTGACATGCTCGGGGGTGTTCATGCTCACTGATATCATCACCTCATACTTGTCGTCACTTTTGAAGAATTTTTTTGTGACCGTTTCAGAAAGCTCTACAGCAGCACAACGGATCTCGTTTTCTTCAAACTTTATCTTGTCACGTACTTTGCCAATTTCATTGAATTTGCTGTCGTAGATAGTATAAGTGAAACCCATTTTGAGATGATCTGTAGCATAGCCACCTTCAAGTTCCACGTCTTCTGTGTCATAATTGCATATAGCATACCATTGAGAACCGTCAGGACCATAAAGATACTGGAAATCATCGCTTGACGGGGAAGTGAAATGGGGAGCGATCCGGATCTGCCGGTTTTCCGCCTTATTAAGTTCCGACCATCTGTGAGTTGGTTTGGCTTTACGCATTCTGCTCAACGGAGCGTTCTCCTTGTCTCTGAAAGAAGGAACTTGATAAGTCGCAGCAGATGAGCTTAGGGTCGCAACAAGTGCTGCTCCCAATAGCGTTCTTTGTAATTTTTTGCTCATTATCAAATTGTTAAGATTAAAATATTATGCTTGATTAGTTCGTTTTTGATGCTTATGCAATTTCTTTCTTGCAAAAAAGCATATTTAATTTACAAAATTACGGAAATTCCACTAAATTATAAGCCTTTGCTAAGTTTTTTTTGGTTAATTATTGTTAAGTAGGGATGTTTCTAAAAATGTAAATAAAAGGGTGTATCTCATCCGACACACCCCTTTTTCAGCTTGATTATCAGCTTATCTTATTTTTCAAGTTCTTCCACTTTGGCCTTGAGTGCCTCTATTTCTTTGTTAAGTTCCTCAATTTGAGCATTGCTTGCATTCAGCACTTGAGAAATCATCTCATTCACTTGGTTGAGTTGCATATAGATCTGCTCAATTTCATTGTTTGTCTCTTCGATTTCTGCCTTGTTGGAATTGTAGTACTGAGACATCTGGTCGGAGAGACC
>JAIDUH010000175.1 GCA_029060285.1 Muribaculaceae bacterium
GGGGTGTTAGCTTCGTAACACTCCCGGCTGACGGGTAGCTCCTGCTCGAGCATTGTCTTGGATTCGGCAATAAGTGTGAGCATAGTGAGTCTTCAGTCTTAAGGGGGAGCCGAGCCTAAGGCTCGGACACCGAAACAAACTGAATTTTTGATATTTATGAATTATGCATTGGCCAAGGCTTGGTCGAGGTCGGCTATGATGTCTTCTACGTCTTCTATGCCTACGGATAGGCGGACGAGGTCGGCGGGGACGCCGGCTTCGCGCAGCTGTTCGTCTGTGAGCTGGCGGTGGGTGTGGCTGGCGGGGTGGAGGACACAGGTACGGGCATCGGCTACGTGGGTCACGATGGCAATGAATTTGAGTTTGTCCATAAATTCGATAGCGTCTTCACGTGTGCCTTTTAGTCCGAAGGAGATCACGCCACATGTGCCGTTGGGCATCTGCTTCTTGGCGAGGTCATAGTATTTGTTGCCTTCAAGTCCGGCATAGTTGACCCAACCCACTTTCGGGTGCTTCTCAAGCCATTGTGCCACTTTCAGTGCATTCTCGCAGTGGCGCGGCATGCGCAGGTGGAGTGTCTCGATTCCGAGGTTGAGGAGGAAGGAGTTGTGGGGTGATGGGATGGAGCCAAGGTCGCGCATGAGTTGTGCAGTTGCTTTTGTGATGAACGCAGCCTTGCCGAATGCCTTTGTGTAGGTCAGACCATGGTATGACTCGTCGGGAGTGGTAAGTCCGGGGAATTTCTCGGCGTGTGCCTCCCAGTCGAAGTTGCCACTGTCTACGATCACACCGCCTACGCTCGTAGCGTGGCCATCCATGTATTTGGTGGTGGAGTGGGTGACGATGTCGGCTCCCCACTCGAAGGGACGGCAGTTGATGGGGGTTGCGAATGTATTGTCGACGACGAGGGGAACACCATTCTCATGTGCCACTTTTGCAAATTTCTCTATGTCGAGAACGTCATTGCTTGGATTGGAGATGGTCTCGCCGAAAATCAACTTGGTGTTTGGACGGAATGCAGCGGCGATTTCCTCCTCTGTGGAATCGGGACTGATGAATGTACATTCGATACCCATCTTCTTCATAGTTACCGAGAATAGATTGAATGTGCCTCCATAGATAGCAGAGGAGCATACGAAATGGTCGCCGGCTGAGCAGAGGTTGAAGACAGCATAGAAATTGGCAGCTTGTCCGGAAGATGTGAGGATAGCGGCTACTCCACCTTCGAGTTCTGCAATCTTGGCAGCTACTGCATCATTTGTGGGATTTGCGAGACGGGTATAGAAATATCCGCTCTCTTCGAGGTCGAAGAGGCGTGCCATCTGTTCGGATGTAGAATATTTGAAGGTCGTGCTTTGGATAATGGGGAGCACTCGGGGCTGACCGTTTTCGGGTTTCCAGCCGCCTTGCACGCAGATTGTGCCGGGATTTGCTTTCATAAGGGTATGGGTCTGATTAGTCTAATTAGTCATATAGGCCGGATAGGGCGAATAAGCCGGATAGGGCGAATATGTTTTTTTTGATTTATGAATTTCTTGCAAAATTATATAAAAATGATGACAAATGCAAAAATGGAAGGGTGAATTGCATTAATGGTGATTATAAAGACAACCAAATACAGAGACATGTGTTATAGAGTTGAGACCCGAAACAAATAGCATCTCCCGGTCAGAAGAAGTTTTGTCAACTTCGCCATCTCCGATATCGGGGATCGTCCTTATTATGACACTCACTCCTGCCATTGGAGGGCGATAGCACCCTACGGTGGATTATAAGGACATCGGAGCATGGCCGGAAACAACGATTAACGATAAACGATCCATGACTAATGGTCGATTATCGAAGAAAGTGGAAAATTTATTGGCTTTTGATTGTGCACGTTTCGATGTAAAATGTTAATTTTGCATCGAAATATCATTTTGTAAGAAAAACAATGAAGAATACCACTAAAGCTATCCATACGCCTTATCAGCGGAGGGATGCATACGACGCACTCCAGATGCCTGTTTACCACACTCTTGCGTATGAGTTTGACGATGCCGACGTGATGGCTGATGCCTTTTGCGGACGGACCAACGCTCCTGACTATTCAAGGGTGCTCAATCCTACAGTGACTCATTTTGAAGAAAGAATAGCCAATCTTACGGGAGCAAAGGAAGTGAGTGCATTTACGTCGGGAATGGCGGCCATAAGCGCGATGCTGATGAGTGCGGCTGCTGCCGGAAAAAATATAATATCTTCCAAGCATCTTTTTGGCAATACTTATCTTTTGCTGACCAAGACCATGCGGAGATATGGAGTGGAGGCCCGGCTGACCGACTTGACCGACCCGGCTGCAGTGGAGGCGCTCGTAGATGAGAACACCTGCTGCATATTTCTCGAAAGCGTGACAAATCCGCAGACAGAGGTGGCAGATGTGAGGGCTCTTGCTGCAATTGCACATAAGCATGGTTTCCCATTGATAGCCGACACTACAATGATCCCATTCACTCAATTTGATGGGAAAGCATTAGGGCTTGATTTCCAAGTTGTATCTACTACGAAGTATGTTTCAGGAGGAGCTACCAGTCTTGGGGGTGTGATCATCGACTATGGGAATTTCCCGGAAATATCTCTCTTTATAAAGAAAGATTGTGTGTTTAATTTTGGAGGATACATGACTCCTCATGCGGCTTATATGCAGACACTTGGACTGGAGACCATGCAGGTGCGCTATGAGCGTCAGGCTGACTCCGCTCTGAAGCTTGCAAAGATGCTTGAGCAGACCCCCGGAGTCGCTGCTGTGGGGTATCCAGGGCTGAAGAGCCATCCGCAGCATGAGCTCTTTACCGAGCAGTATGGCGACAAAGCCGGAGCTATGCTGACATTCGACCTTGAAAGCGAGGAGGCCTGCAAGAGAATGATCAATGGGTTAAAGCTTATTCACAGGGCTACGAATCTCTTTGACAACCGCACATTGGCGATACATCCAGCTAGCACGATTTTCGGACCTTTGACTCAGGAACAGCGTGATGCTATGGATGTGAAGGACACTACAATTCGACTTTCAGTCGGATTGGAGGATCCGGAGGATCTTTATTTCGACCTGGTGGAGTCAATTCATAATTCATAATGCATAATTCATAATTGTAGGGTGGGGAGTTGATATATCATGATGAAACATGATGCATCATGATGTATCATGAATAAAGCTGACAACAGATAACTGACAACTGAAATGAAATATAATTTTGATGAGATAATCGAGAGGCGTGGAAGCGGGGCGATAAAGACGGATCTGCTTGAGGAACGGTTCGGACGCCCTGACCTGCTTGCGGCATGGGTGGCAGATATGGATTTCGCTACTCCTCCTTTCATTATGGATGCTCTCAAGAAAAGACTTGAGCATCCTATATTAGGATACACTGCGGAGCCGGCAGACTATAGACCCTCCATCATAGATTGGGAAAAGAAGCTTCATGGGTGGGAGATAAAGCCGGAGTGGATAAGCTATATTCCGGGAATTGTGAAGGGAATTGGAATGGTGATCAATGTCTTCACAAAGCCGGGAGATGATGTTGTGATAATGCCTCCTGTGTATCATCCTTTCAGAATCACTGCTGAAGAAAATGGAAGGAATGTGGTGAATGTGCCTCTTATTGAGGATGCAGAGCATCGCTATCATATGGATTATGAAGCACTTGAGAGCCTTGATACCAAGGGTGGTGTGTTGCTTCTATCCAATCCCCATAATCCCGGCGGACGGATGTGGAGCAAGGATGAGCTTCGCAAGCTTGCTGAGATATGCAAGAGAAAGAATCTACTTGTGGTCTCGGATGAGATACATGCGGATATGGCACTTTGGGGCTATCGTCATGTGCCGTTTGCTACGGTGAGCCACGATGCTGCTTCAAACAGCATTACTTTCTGCGCGCCCTCGAAGACATTCAATATTCCGGGGATTGTAAGTTCATTCTCTGTAGTGGCGGATGAAAAGATCCGTGATAAATTCTATGGTTGGCTTGCTGCGAATGAGTTCGGCGACGCTCCGATATTCTCTCACATTGCTGCCATAGCGGCTTATCGTGAAGGTGAGGAATGGAGAAAGGAGATGCTTGACTATGTGGAAGAGAATATCCGCTTCGTGGAGGAATATTGCGAGAAGAATATTCCGGGAGTCAAGGCATTGCGTCCGGATGCATCTTATTTGGTATGGCTTGATTGCCGGGATCTCGGACTAAGCCATGATGAGCTGATAGATCTTTTCGTCAATAAGGCTCGTGTGGCACTTAATGACGGTGCTATGTTCGGCAAGGAAGGAGAGGGGCTTATGAGGCTCAATGTGGGAGCTCCTCGGGCTGCTTTGGAGGAGATACTTGGGAGGATTGCTTTTTCAATGCATAATTAGCAGCGCTCAAGCAAGTTATAATGTATGATTTATATAATTTCGGACTCCGTCCTCAACACAATGTTGAAGATGGAGCCCGAATTTTTTAAGGGGATAATCACTTATCGTATGGATAATAGATTGGATTCCTCCGGCAAATGATTATGCATTATTAATTATGCATTATGCATTGAAGAAATTAGATGTTGGGGGTGTTCCAGACTTTGGTCTCGGTGCAGGTGGCTTTTACTTTTTGGTTGCCGAGGGTGAATTCAAATTCACCCTTTTCGATGGTCCATTTGCCATCGGCACCTACGAATGCGAGGGCGGATGCCGGAATTGTAAACTCAACTGTCTTGCTCTCGCCGGGCTTGAGTGTCACCTTATCGAAGCCACGCACTTTCAGCACGTCGGGAGTGACAGAAGCCACGAGGTCGCTGCTATAGAAGATGACAGCTTCTTTGCCTTCCACACTGCCAGTGTTCTTCACGTCGACGGAAACCTTGAGGTCGTCGGAAGGTGTGAACTCAGTCTTGTCTATTGATATGCCGGAATATTCATAGGTAGTATAGCTCATGCCGAAGCCGAAGGGCCACTGCACGTCGATGTCAGCGCTGTAGTTGTAGGCACCTTCCATTGTAGCCACGGTCTCGCATGGCTTGTGGTCGTAAGTGGCGAGCGCATTGATCCACTTAGGATAAGTGAACGGGAGCTTGCCGCTGAAATTGCGCTTGCCTGATATGAGTTCGGCAAGAGCGTCGCCGCCGTAGTTGCCCGGGAGCATCACGTCGATAACTGCAGATGCAAGAGGTTCGATTTCGCGGATGATGCGAGGACGACCTTCGTTGAGGACGAGAACGATGGGCTTGCCTGTAGCTGCCAGAGCTTTCACGAGGGCTGTCTGATTGGCGGAAAGATGGAGATCATTTGTGTTGCCGGGAGTTTCGCAATAAGAGTTCTCACCTACGCAAGCCACGATCACATCAGCAGTGCGTGCAGCAGCCACTGCCGCCTGAATACGTACATTCACTTCAGCTTCCCACTTTTCGGAAGTGTAATCCATACCCTTTTCAAGTTTTACGTTTGAATCGCCATAAATGAGGCGCAGAGCTTCATAGATGGTGTTGTAACTTTCGTGGAACTTGGCATCGTCACTTCCTTGCCAAGTGTAGCTCCATCCGCCGTTGAGTGGACGCATTGAGTCAGCATTAGGACCTGTCACGAGGATTTTCTTACCTTGTGCGATAGGGAGTATGTTGCCTTCATTCTTAAGTAGGATCTCACTCTCAGCTGCGAGCTCAAGAGCCTTGAGGGCATGCGCCTCGCTGCCGAAGTCGGGATAGTCTGCAGGGTTCATTGTCGGGTTCTCGAAGAGTCCAAGACGGAGTTTCAGGCGCACGATGCGCTCTGCAGCATCGTCGATACGAGCCTGTGAGACTTTACCTTCTTCCACGAGTTCCTTAAGCAGTGTGCAGAATTCCATGTCGTATGGAGTCATCGACATATCGATGCCGGCATTGATAGCCATCATGATGGCTTCCTTATAGTCAGCAGCAACCTTGTCGCGCTTCCAGATATTGTGGATATCAGCCCAGTCTGTCACGATCATACCGTCCCAGTTTAGTTGCTCCTTGAGCCAAACTGTAAGCATTTCATGGTTAGCATGGAATGGAATGCCGTTTACGATGCCGGAATTGACCATTACAGACAGAGCTCCGGCTTGGATAGCCATCTTATAAGGCTGGAAGAATTTCTCGCGTAGGTCGATGGGGCTGATGGATGCAGGTGTGCGGTCCTTACCAGAGGTTGGCACGCCGTATGCCATATAGTGCTTGAGGCAAGCTGCCACATTGTTGAGACCTACGTGATTAGGATCGTCTCCCTGATATCCTTTCACCATTTCCACAGCCATAGCACCGTTGATGTAGGGGTCTTCACCGAAGCTTTCCCACATACGGCTCCAAACGGGATTACGTCCGAGGTCCATCACGGGGTTGTAGACCCATGGAATAGAGGCTGCGCGAGATTCATAGGCGCATATAGCTGCTCCCTCGCGTACGAGGTCGCGGTTGAAAGATGCAGCCATGTTGATTTCTTGAGGGAAGATGGTGCCACCGGTAGTGTATGTGGTGCCATGGTTCTGGTCAACGCCATATATATCGGGGACACCGATATATTTCATAGATTCCTCTTGTATAGTTCCGATCACGTAGTGCCAGGTCTCTACGCTTTGAGCCTCGCCCAGTGGAGTGTTAAGCACGGAGCCAACGCGGAATTTCTCGAATGCTTCCTGCATCTTTGCAGCATCGAGAGTGAACTTGCCGTTTTCAGCAGAAGCCTTGTAGTCAGTGAGCTGTCCGATTTCGATCTCGCACATTTGTCCGATCTTGTCTTCGAGGGTCATCTTGCCTACGATTTCCTTCACTCTTTTCTCGATGTCATTGTCAGAAGGAATGGCCTGGGTGCTTGAGCCGGAGCCACTGTTCTGGCCGCAGGCTGTCAGGATGAGGCCCGACAGCAGGCCGATGGTCAGTTTTTTCATTGGTATATACTGTTAGTTGTTGAATCTAAAATGCAAATTTATAAAAAAAATGGGAAAAACTACGCTGTATTAGATAATAAGTAAAAATAAAGATTAAAAGTATATGTGAATGTGGAGATTATGAGAGTTTCGTGGTAAATTAATTTGCGTAATATCAAATTTTATTGTAAATTTGCACTCACCCAAAGACAAACGATTTAAACAGTTAAACTATAAAAATGAGACTTGACGGAAGAAGAACCAGCGGTAATATCCAGGATCGCCGCGGAGTGTCGGGAAAGGCAATTGGTATCGGAGGCGGTATAATTGGAGTCATAATTGCAGCTGTTCTTACGCTGATGTCAGGCGGAGGAGTCGGAGATGTGGCACAGTCTGTATTCAACGCCATGCAGCAAGGTGAAGGAACACAGACACAACAGGCTGTACAACTTGATGCGGAAGACCAGCGGCTCTATGATCTTTCGTCGAAAGTGCTTGCAGGAACGGAAGACGTATGGACAAAAGTGTTCCGTGAGCAGGGTTGGGGAGAATATAAGGCTCCGCAGATGGTGGTCTACAGCGGTTCCATACAAACTGGCTGCGGCCAAGGGAGTGCCCAGATGGGTCCGTTCTATTGCTCAGCAGACGAGACAGTGTATATAGACCTTGATTTTTTCAAGACCATGCAGAGCCAGATCGGTGCGTCTGGAGACTTCTGCTTCGCCTATGTGATAGCTCATGAGGTGGGTCATCATGTTCAGAATCTATTGGGCACTCTCAACAAAGCTCACTCGGCTATGGCGCAACTTCCGGAGAATGAGGCAAATAAGATAAGTGTATGCCTTGAGCTTCAGGCAGACTACTATGCCGGAGTATGGGGTCATACAGACAATGAGATGTTCGGATCAATTGAACCCGGCGATATTGAGAATGCGATCAATGCTGCGTCGAAAATAGGCGATGACTATCTTCAGAAGAAAGCCTATGGCTATGAAATGCCTGAATCGTTCAACCATGGCCGCAGCGAGTGGAGGATGCACTGGCTGTCGAAGGGTCTGAAGACGGGCGACGCCTCGATTTCTGCGGCAGATACATTCTCCGGATCATATCCACCGAAGTGACAGAAGGGAGGTCAAAGCGACCTCCCTTCTGACGTTAAAAATCGGTAATAGCTCCCATGAAGAGCACTGTCCCCGACTGTGTGTCGCGAATCATATAAATGAATGGACTGTCTATCTTGACTTCAGTTGGTCTGTTGTATTCAGGACCAGATGTTGCAAACGTACCTCCGAGGCTTGCGGCTCCACCCTCGGTGCCTTCTTCATCTACGATTATCCTTGCAGCATGCTGAAACAGCGCGAGGACCAGCGGCATGTCAGACACTTTGTCAAGTCCTTGGCTGCAGGTCTTATCGATTCCCATTTTCTTTAGCGAGGCTAAGATATCTTCATTGATTGCCGTCTCGAATTTTGGCATCATGAGGATGAAGGCCTGTCTTTGCATGGATTTCTCATATCTTTCGAGGGTCTCGAAGTCGAATGCTTCCAGCATTTTTGTAAATTCTTTTTTTGTCCCGTTGAGTGGTTGGAATATTGTCAAGCTGTAGCGGTTGCCCTTATATGGAAGACGCAGACATCTGATTCCTTCGGTCTCGGCATAGTCAAATATATTTTCCAGAGTCTTCATGAAAGGGTTCTTGGTCTTTGATCCGTCAATGTTGTGGAAGTCCATATCTTTTGTTCGTTCCTTTACGAAGGCCGTTTCCCATGCTCCCTTGAAATAAGTGGTGTTGAGGAAAGCAAGGTCTACTTCCAACGGGTTTTCGAGAAATGGGTAGATCATTCCGCAAGTCTGGTCGTAGATAAATTTATTTATGGCCTCCATTCCTTGCTTGTCGCCGAGCCATGTGGGAAATATCATGCCTCCGAAAATACCTTCTATGTCTGTGGCGAAATCCTGAAAGATATTTACTCCGGGACGATGCCATATAGAGTTGGTGAATCCACACTGGGTGGCTCCGTCAAACTGGGAGGTCTCTCTCAAAAGGGCGTTGGCGTAGACGTTCAGGTCGTGGAGGGCATCAGCACCGTTGCTATAGCCAAGCATGTTTAGAATCTCGTCGCGACATTCGCCGTCGTCTCCGTTTGCCATCATTGCGAAGGTGCAGAAAACGCTGGCAGGTGACACGCAGATATTTCCCGGTTTAGCCTTATATAAGGTGCGGAAGAGATCGGTGGCGAAGCCATTGGCTCTTCCAACGTTGTCCGGAGCTACTTCTTGCAGTGTCCTTGCATCGGCGAAGTCGTAGGTGGGACGCTGTAATTCTCCAAGTTCTATAGGGCAGATCACCGGTTTCGGATTTTTAGGATCATCCGTATTGTCGGTGCATCCTCCTGCAAGTAGATAAGTTGCTGCGACAACTATGTAAGCGTATTTCTTCATTGTCTTATTTGTTTTATATGTTTACTTTATTTATTCTCTTATTTTCCGGGATTGAGTATCAATCTCACTCCTACGTTCAGGTTGAAGTTCCATGGACGTTCCTTATAGATGGTGGATAGATTGGTGCCGTCGTTGAAGTAGTAGCTGACTCCCGGCTCGGCGAATATGCCGATATTGGGCAGAGGCTTTAACTGCAGTCCGGGAGCGGCATTGACCGACCATTGCATAGGTTTCTCTTTCTGAGAGGAATATTGCTCAAGCGAGATTCCTTCAGATGCGGATTTAGTCTGGAATCGATTGCTCACGCATTTCTCTCCCATTACTCCGGCAGATAGGTATAGGTCGACCGCTTTCCATGACCATACTGAAAGCTTGACGTTGAGAGGAATGCCTATGTAATGCAGCTGTCGTTCTCCTGAAGATACTTTATTGCCTTGGCTTACAGTGAAGTCAGAAGATAACGACGTATACATGACTCCAGTCTCAAGGCTAACACGATCTGTCAGGCCATACAGGAAGGTAATACCTGCCTTTATAGGCTTATGATGGTGAGATTCTGTGGATATGGGTACTTCATCTGGATCTCCATAAAGTGGGGGTGTATTTGGAGACTCAAAATTAGGATCTCCGAATGAATTACTAATGTTTGTGCTGGATCTTTCCCCCATACTTTCGGTAGCCTGCCCGATTCCGGACGTATAAGCTGCTACTGCGTACCTGCCATTATGATTTTCATAGCTTCTCCGTTTAGGAGCAATCCCAGCATACTGAGGTTTCCCTTTCCCGGTGTCGTTTTGCTTATAATCCTTTATATCGGTTTCAACTGCGGTGTTTTGACCTTCCTGAGAAACAGTGTCAATGTATGAAGCGATACATTCATTCCCGGATGTGGATGATACCAATTCTTCCTCTTCATCTCCTACGTTTAAGATGTCAGTTATCTTTTGAATTTTAGTTGTGGTTGAAGACTGAGCTTGTTCTGTAGTTGTCGGGAATGAATGCACCGGTTCGTCCAAGACATTTTCTGAGACAGAAGTGTAAGCTGCTATCCCGGTATCGCTGACTTCGAGTGATTCCCCACGGCTGATCCATAAGAGAAAAATTCCTCCTATCGAAAGCAAAGCGAGCAGGGCTGCGGCTACAGCTGCCTTCCTTCGCCAAGAGCTTATGGGCGCAGATGGTTCAACCCCAAGGCTTTCCCAGAGTCCTTCAGGCGCATCCATCTCAAAGTCAGAAAGGCCTTCGCGCAGATCTTCGATCCATTTCTCTTTCATATGTAGGGGTTGTTAGATTGATAATTCTTAATTCTTGCTGCCAGTAGAGCTTTCGCCCTATGGAACTGGGAGGCTGATGAAGCTTCCTTGATGTTGAGGATGGAGGCGATTTCCTTGTGAGACTTCTCTTCGAATACGTATAGGTTGAAGACTGTCCTGTAGCCTGGTGGAAGTTCCCTGATCAATTTATGTAGAGTTTCCATTGAGAGGCCTTCGAGTTGCGGAGATTCATCGTCTTCCGGTTCTTCTGCCTCAAAAGAAAGAGCCATAATTTCAGAACGGTAGGCATTGCGGATAAACTGAAGAGATTCGTTGATCACAATCCTTGTTAGCCAGGCCTTAATTGATCCGGGACCTCTATATTCAAAAGAGCTCATTGAAGCGAAGATACGAATGAAACTGTCGTGGAGCACATCTTTCACATCGTCAGAAACAGACAGATAGCGGGCGCATACGCCGGTAAGGTAGCCGGCGTATGTACAGTACAAGGCTTTCTTGGCTGAGGAATCATCCTTTCGCATCAGCCTTGCGATCTCCTCTTCTCTGTCGTCGCTATCAGCCAACTTATACGATTTCAGATTGAGGTGTATCGAATTTGTTGTTATTCTGGCTGTCGTCTATGTCGGAGCATGCTCCGGAAAAAAGACTCAAGCATTCTATTCCTGCAAATATCAGTTTTTTCATAATTGTATAGGTTCTTATAAATTAATAATATTCGATCGAACTTCTATTCAATAAATAAGGAATTATGAAAACCTTGCATGTAGGAGTGAAAAAATTGAATGTTTATTTGTATATGCGATACAAATCATGCGTGAGGCAGAGGAATCAAAAATTATGAATATATCACAAAGCGCCTCTCCGAGGCTACTGAGATTTTGTCAGGGGATGCCCCGGACTGAAGTCCGTGGTTTGTGCATTATGACAGCTCTCCGAGCTGATATGTTAGAGTCTAAAATCTGAACATAAAAGGGAATATTCTACTAATTAATTTTTGAAAATAGGGAAGATGCGGAGGTAGGTGAGGCAGCGCCAAATCCATTCGAGGGGACCGAAGCGGAAATAGCGGAGCCATAAGGCGCTGAAGCATATTTGGAATGCAAATACGCATAGCACGGTGAGTTCTACATAGATCAGACCGGTGTCGGCTCCGAATCCAAATCCGGTGCCATAGTATATAAGCATTCCGATGAGCGACTGACCGATGTAGTTGGTCAGTGCCATTCTGCCAGGATATGCGAGAATTTTCCAGCAAGCGGCGTCTTTATTCTTTAGATAGAGCAATCCTATAGCTCCGATATAGCCGAAAGCAGTGAGATAGACACTTGCAAAATATATTAGGCTGTGGGCTCCGTTGCCAAACGGATGGCCAGACATGGAATCCCAGGCATAAAGGAGTGAGAGGGGAAGACCCAGACAGAGTCCCCATCCAGCCGCCTTGCGGAGAAGGGCTTTTCTTGTCGCAAGATCGGCATATAGACGGTGGCGTCCGATGTAGAGTCCGATCATAAAGAGTCCCAATACCTTGAACCAGCGATGACCGTCAACGAATTCCTGGATCCTCACAATCGCTCCCTGGATAAGGAAGTCAAATACCTTGCTGTAGCTGTCTGCATCACGCAGCCAGTATGCGAAATTCTCCTCTGTAATTCCTACCTTTGCACACTCTCTCCATTGCCAGTCTACTATAGGTGCAGAGAGAGACAGGTCCATTGCCTCCAACAAAAAGTCGAGGATGACAGGGAGAAAAAGAAGAATTCCGGCAGTCCATAACAAAGCCTTGTCAGAAACCTTTATAAAGAGAGGCAATATCATTCCCATCAGTGCATACAACATAAGTATGTCGCCGCTCCATATATACATTAGGTGCAGAAATCCGATTATCAGTAATATAAGCATGCGACGATAGAAAATTACGTATGCGTTGCCTCCTCTTTTTGTCACATTGGATATTATTATCGAAAATCCTATGCCGAAAAGAAGTGAGAAGATGGTGTAGAATTTTCCGTCGACGAATATGCTTAGGAAATATTTTGTGAAATAATCCCATGATGATGTCGGCATTGAAGTGGCGGCTTCTATGGGGAGAAAGGAATGTAGGGAAAATTCCGGGAAGTTTGCCATGCAGATGCCCAAAAGGGCAAAGCCTCTTAGCGCGTCGAGAATTATGTGGCGCTTTGAGGCTTCTATGGGGGATGCAGTTTGCATAGGAGTTATCGAGTTTTTATAAGATTTATAAGTCTTATAAGATGTATAAGATTTATAATTTCTTTACGAAGGAAAGGAAGCGGTGGAGGCCGTCGTTGAGGACTGAGCGGGGGCATGCAATGTTCCAGCGCATGTAGCCTTCGCCGTCTACGGTGCCATACATTGTGCCGGCATTTAGCCAGAGATTGACATCTTCGATGAGTTTTTCTTCGAGGAATTCTGACTTTAGGCCTAATGCTGTGCAGTCCATCCAGACGAGGTAGGTGGCTTCAAGTTTGGCGATCGGGAATTCTGGAAGATTCTTTTCGCAAAACTGCTTCATATATTCGTAATTACCCTTTATGTATTCAAGGAGCTGCCCGAGCCATTCCCCACCTTCATTATATGCCGCTATAGTGGCAATCACACCGAAAGGATTCACGTCGCATACCTCATTGATGTTTATGGCTTTGTCAATACGGGCGCGTGTATCATCGTCTGGAGCAACTATATTGGCAATCTGGAGTCCGGCGATATTGAATGCCTTGCTTGGAGATATACAGATTACTGCTTTGCAACCTGTGGCTTTAGCAACATTAGCGAAAGGAGTATACTTGTAGCCATCAAAGACGAATTCGCAGTGTATTTCATCGGAAATCACTGTCACGTCGTGACGACGGCAGATCTCGGCAATGCGTGTCAGTTCGTCACTGCTCCATACTCGCCCTGCGGGATTGTGAGGGTTGCATAGGAGCATAAGAGTGGCTTCGGGATCGGAGGCATCCTTTTCCAATTGGTCGAAGTCTATGTCGTAGGTGTCACCGTTTTTGACAAGCGGGCTCTCCATGATCACGCATCCGTTGTTGCGGATAGAAGAGAAGAAGCAGTTGTAGACCGGAGTCTGGACAATCACTTTTTCGCCGGTCTTTGCAAGGGCTTTGATGATTGCAGAGATCGCGGGCACTACGCCGGAGGTGTATATGATCATGTCGCGGTCTATCTGCCAACCATGTTTTCTGCCGAACCATGAGGTCACCGCCTCATAATATTCGTCAGGCACTCGTGTGTAGCCGAAGATACCGTTGTCTACTCGCTTGCGCAAAGCTTCGATGATGGCGGGAGCAGTCTTGAAGTCCATATCTGCTACCCACATGGGAAGAACGCCCTCCGGGGCACTGTCCCATTTGTAGGAGAGGGTGCCACGGCGGGGGGTAATGGTGTCGAAATCGTATTTCATATTAGGGGCAATAAGGGCGCTAAGGAGTCTTAGAGCTTTGGGGAGTGTGGGAGCGCCGAGCTGGAAGCTCGGACACCGAAACAAACAGATATTTTGTAAGGGATTTCTAAAAGGATTCTTAATCGAAGAAAATTTCTTCTCCGTTTTTCAGCTCTATTTTGCAGTTGGCGGGAGCCTTAATATTCTTGTCAAGTGTCACTGAACCAATCTCATCCGCTACGATATGACCGGAAGCCGGATTCTTGATATTGGTGATTTTGCCGGAAATTAAGGCGTTGACATTCGAATATTCGAAGGCGCGGTCGCAGTCAGGGCCGAATGTGCAATTTTCAAGAGTCAGATTGTCGGCATAGCAGAGCGGTTGCTCGCCAGTGATGTGGCAGTTTACGAGACGCAGGTTTTTGGAATGCCATCCAAGATATTCTCCGTTGAGTTCAGAGTCATAGATAGTGACATTTTCCACCTCCCAGAAAGCATCCTTTGTAGTTATCTTCGCATTGCGGATCACGACGTTTTTTACATATTGGAACACATATTTACTGTCGGACTCCAGTCCGTCGACTTCTATGTTCTCACTGAACATGAATGGGTATGTGCCGTCATGGAGCTTGAGATTCTTTATCTTGATGTCTTTGCAGCGCCAGAATACTTCGTCGGCATCGTTCATCACCACGTTTTCAATATCGAGGTCATACATTTCGCGGAACATCTTGGGAGCATCAATGACAGTATCCTTCATCTTTAGATGATCGCTATACCAGAGTGCGGAGCGGCCTCCTACTGCAAAATAGCAATGATCGATGAGAAAACGGTGGACATGCCAGAAAGGATAATTGCCTTCGAAAGTACAATTTATAGCTTCGATATTGCTGCATTCCTTGATAGCTGATTCTCCTGCTCGGATCACTACATTTTCCAGTCTTACATTGTGGGTTTCGAAAAGGGGGCGTTCGCCACCGAATTCTTTATCTTTAATTATTTCCATAATTTTTGAGGGTTTAGGGGGGTAGATCTTTAAAGTCATTAAGGTCCTTAAGGTCTTTAGGGGCTTTAAGGTGCTTAACGAATGAGTTAAGAGGCGACTTTTTTGGGGTCGCCTCTTTATTAACAATTAAGAATTATCAGATGTTTTGAATCTGAGATTTTGGTAGGAATGTACTAAATATAGGTATAATTTTATTTCAATACTTTCTTACCATTATGGATTATGATTCCTTTAGTGTCGGAGTCAACTTCTATGCCTTGGAGGTTGAATGTGCGTCCGTCGGCCGGTGAATTGCCGATGATTTCCTCTACACCGGTACCGAATTCCTGTTTCCCTTCAAGAAGCACACCACCTTCGTTGCCCCCTTCTACAATGTGTGCCACAATACCGTTAAGATAGTTTTCGAGATTTGTATAGCCATTCTCAGCGGTAGCGGGACCATCTTCGGGATCATTGGGATTCAGACCATTGGCAGTCTCCCAGTCATCGGGCATTCCGTCGCCGTCAGTATCTGCGGGAGCCTCGAGAGAATTGAGTTTCGGGAATCCGGTGGAGCCATCAGCGTATTTGATGTCATCCTGACTATTGATCAATCCTTTACCAATACCGCTTACTATGCAGCTTGCCACGCCATCTTTGGTATCCGCCACCATCATTTGGTCGTATTCATCACGGCTAAGGGAAGCTCCAGCGTATTGAAGAACCCGATCAAACGCTTGCTCTGCAGTATGGGTGGTGACTGCTGCGAACTCCATGGGAACGAAAGCGTGCATTTCTTCCTCAGTGCCATTATGGTAGTCTACTTTCTGACCCTTATCGATCTGATTGAAAAGTCCTATAGTCCAGTTGTCGGCAGATACATCTGCATATTTGGAGTTGACATTGCCCTCGATATAATAGCTTCCCCACTTATGGAGAGTCTTACCCCAGTCGTTTGTGGAAACTTTTACATCCTGGCCGTCAACAGTAATACAGAGTTTTTCTATATCTATCTCATATTTGTTGTCATCGCCCTCGAAAGTGAGATACCCTTTGTCGGATGAGTCTACGGTCAGTTTGCAAGTAGATAGATTGGTGCCTTTCACCTTATTGTAGTTCTTGGCAGTGGTCTTGAGGTTATCGTCTTTTATGCAGTATTCGAATGTGCGGATACCAGGTTTAGCCATACGTTTCTGTTTGCCGGCGTTTATGGCGTCAGTAGCAGGTCCCGGTTTGTAATAATTGTTTACGATATTGACGGTCATAGCTTCACCTCCATAGCATCCTTCGCCGGCATAGTTGTACATCACATTGTTGCGAAGGTCCATGCGTTCGTCAAGCTGGGTTCCGGGACGGGGACCAAGGCGTGGAACTCGTGAACCATGATGTGCAAGAAGGTTGTGGTGGTATGAGGCACCGGCACCACCCCAGTTTCCTCCGTAGCCATGAGTCCCCTTGCTGTGTCCGGAGTTGACAAGGCTCTGAGTGACCATACACCACTGTACGGTAATGTTTTTCGATCCATATACGGAAAGGCATTCGTCGATACTCCAGCTGACGGAGCAATGATCGATCATTATCTTCTGTCCGTCCATGCCTCCAAGTCCGTCGCCTTCGTGAGCTTTGTTGTTGAGTTTCAATGCTTCGTTTCCGAGACGGAATCGCATGAAGCGGATAATGACGTTGGGAGCGCTGATCACAAATGGATAATCAGCAACGCAAATACCGTCGCCCGGTGCTGTTTGTCCGGCAATCGTGACGTTGCCTTGTTTCAGCTTGAGTTCAGATTTCAGATGGATAGTGCCGCTCACATCGAAAACAATAGTGCGAGCTCCGCTCTGGCTACATGCCCAGCGAAAAGATCCCTCTCCGCTGTCCTCGAGGTTTGTCACGTGGTATACCTTGCCTCCGCGTCCACCGGTAGTGATAGCACCGAAACCTTCCGCTCCCGGGAATGATGGGAGAATTGTGTCGTCGGCAAAAGCGGATACGCTTACAGCGGCTACCATAGCCGCTGTAAGAAATATTTTTTTCAGTCTCATTTCTTCAAAACTTTATCGGTTTCGGAAGTTCCGTTTGCGAACACGATGCGTCGGATGCTGATGCCCTGAGCCGGCTCAGCGAGGCGAATTCCGTTGAGATCGTAGTATTCAACAGCCACCACATAACCTTTAGAAGCCTCAATGCTCTCGACAGCACTCGTTCTGATACATTCAGGATAGTATTCATCCACTGCAGAGATGGCATCGGCATTGCCTGCCTTCATGATGTCTTCTACGAGCTGATTTAGATACACTTCCACGTTGGTGTAGACTCCCTTAGCATCGACTGTATAAGTGTTGGCGTCATCTGCAGAGTTAGGATCAAGACCATTTGCGATCTCCCATTCGTCGGGCATACCGTCGCGGTCAGTGTCAAAGTTGTCCGGACGGCTCAGGCTCTTGAGCACGGGGAAACTTGCGGTGTTTGGATTTTCTTCTTTTGAAGGATCGTTGATGAAGTCGAGGATGCCTTCAGTGTTAGAAGTAGCATATACCTTTCCGTTTTTATCCACGTATGCCTCTTTGCCATGGTATGTCACAGTTCCGGTACGAGCCTCTTCCATATAGCGGGCATCGACAGCGTCGCGGGATAGGGATGCCCCACAATATTGGAGCACCTTATCATATGCAGTCTGAGCACTTTGAGTCGTCACAGTGCCTGCATCAATCGGGTTGTCGAGTTTTACACGAATATAGCTATAGCCATTGATTTCAGTATAATCTGCATTCTCTCCAAATTTGTGTTTGCTATCCAGCATATATCTTTCGCCGTCTACTGTCTTGAGTCCGCTGTCGTATTTTACACCCTTCCAGTCGTAGTTCTCCGGTTCGGAAGCTGCAGTCACGTAGTTGCCTTCAATGAAGTAGCGGGAGCAGAGATTGCGGAGGGCTTCGTTGGTTGAGTTACCATCGTTACCAACAGATACCTGAGTTACGTTTGTCTTGTTTTTAGTGCCGGGACCTGCCTGATAGTAGTTGTTGACAATGTTGATGTATCCGCCGCCGGGACCACCGTAGCTTCCGTTGCCGTTGCCCCAGTTATACATCACGTTGTTACGGAAGTCAACGCGCTCAGCATCAACAGTTGTCTCATATTTAGTCTTGTCCCAGCCGTCCCATTCGTAGCGGGCACCATTGAAGCGAGGTGCGCGGTTCTGGATATGGGTGAGATAGTTGTGGTGGAAAGAAGCTTCCTTTCCGCCCCAGATTCCGCCATAGCTATGAGCACCTTTTGAATGTCCTGGGTTGGCAAGGCCTTCACCAATTGTACACCATTGCATTGTGAAGTTGCGGTTGTCGTAGAATGAAGCGACTTCGTCGATGCTCCATGAGAATGAGCAGTGGTCGAGGATGATGTTCTTGCGGCGGCGACCCCAAGTGGCGTCAGCTCCGTCGTTGACATCTTTCACCTGAGAGCGTCGGCTGCGGATGAAGCGGACGATCACATTGTCGCAGTTTCCGAAATATAGGGTGTAGTAGCGGAGGGTGATACCACCATCCGGAGCTGTCTGCCCTGCAATCGTAGTATTTGAAGTGACGTTGAGCTGGCTCTTTAGATCTATGTATCCACTGACATCAAATACAATTGTCTTGGGACCGCTTTGAGCCATAGCCCAGCGAAGCGAGCCCTCTCCGCTATCATCGAGATTGGTCACATGTACAATTTGGCCGCCACGTCCGCCGGTTACGAAACGGCCGTGTCCTTCTGCACCGGGGAATGCCGGGGCCATTTCCTCTGCGGAGAGAGGCATGCAGAGCGCGAGCGCTCCTGCGAAGAGTAAAGATTTCTTCATGATGTTTATGGTTTAATTTATAGGTGTTGTATTATTTCTGAGCAATGACAGGTAGAAATTATTGTCAGGACAATAATTTGGATTCAACAGGCGCTTCACGTCTTCAATGTTGAAATCCCCATCTGAAGCTATAACGATATATCTTGATGCATTATTATCAGGAATATATGTATATTCGGTCACGACAGTCCCGGTTTTAGGCCCTACCACAGGATTCCGTGGAAGCATAAGAGACAGGTCTCCATCATTTTGCCTTGATATTATATTGAAATAAAGAGGACGGTTGATAAAATTATCAACAGCAAAATTGAAAGCATCCCCATCGGAGCTATTTCCCTCCTCTGTCAGAATGGTCTTAAGGGCAAGATATTTCTGATGTATAGAATCCGGGTCATTTTCATTGGTCATCAGATAAGAAAGATAGCTAATGCCTTCCGGTAGAGGAATCGGGGAGCCGGCCACGACATCTGTTTCATGTATCGCCATGCCTAAAGCATCGTAGCCGATGCGTTTGGATTTGCCGGTCTCCGCCACAGCGGCTACAACTTTGCGATTAATATTCTTAGTAATGTCGGCTGCGTGGGCTTCTGCCTTGTCAATAAGTTTCTTGACCGACATCTTCCCTGAAGATACAGAAGAATATATCCTGTGAGAGTCAGAATTTAGAATCTGTACCGAGCCATCTTTAGGAATCGACAGGATGTCGGAGAGACTGACGTCTGCCCTACGCTGAGCCTTGACTTCTTTTTTTGTTTTGTCTTTGACAGTGACATTCCCCTTGACCTTATAAATTTTGTAGGCAGCGGAAGCTTTAAATGAGAGCGTGACGACGCAAGCCGTCATGGTTGCCATCATCATGATTCTTTTGAGTCTGCGAATATTCATATGCTGTGGGTATTTGATTTCTTGAATAATTTTGCTAATCGGTCGCACACACCGTTTTTTGCGAAGAGTCCGATATAAACGTCACAAGCCGCCACCCCGAGAGTCGTAGCCATAATGGCGAACGCGAAGTTCAGGTCAACGTTGAGATGAATGTATGCCATAGTCCCTCCGAGAATCATAAAGTATAGCATTGCAACTTGCACGATTCTCACCATAAAAGGTCCCGGAGGGCTGTCGTAGAGTCGCAAATTCAGCCAAACTATAAGGAAGCAAGTTATTGCTGCGATGGCGTATGATTCGAAAGGTGTAAGTTCGCGGATGAATTTGCCGGAAAGAATCGTTGCGGCGGTGTAGGCATGAATGATAAGGCCGGGGGTGAAATTATCGAGAGGAGTGACGTGAAGGTCGCCAGCATTATTAATTTTTCCGACAAGCACAATCTTCCCTTTTATAAGGTCGGGATTTTCGGGGATTTCCTTCGGATCTATTATGTCGAAATTTCTTGAAGCGAATTGGATGAATTCATCTTTGAGGGGCCTTTCGTTGATTTTTTTTGCAACTTCGGGAAAAGCGATGCCTACGAGGGCATAAGGCAGTGATTTCACGTGTCCTTCCATTGTCTCAAAGCTTCTTGTAAATTCGCGTACAGTAGAGCGTTCTTTGGCATCTCCTTGAATGTTTACGGCAGCAAATCCGCCACTTGGGTCGACTATGCCGTCATAATAAGAAAGATGTTGTGTGTGGAGTGTATCACCTTCAGCAGCAATCCTTACAGGCATTACGAGATTGGCACATTCGGCAAGTGTTGTGGCCAACGGGTCATCATCCGGATTGGCCGGGGGCGCAAAAGCAATGTCAAGACCAATGGCAGCGGGTTCGTAATAGTCAATGTCGTCTAAGACATGAGCCATATCTTTACGGGTATATCCGTCGACAGGCACGATTACAATGTTTTCGTCAAGAGTGGATACGGCACGGTCGTCAGCTACAATAGTATAGAAGTCACTGAATCTGAAGTCAGAAGCCTTTTCCATAGGGGAGAAGAAAGAGACAGACATGAGATCGTAGACCAGGACATGGGAGAAAAGCAGGGTCACGATCGTTATCACCGCCGCTTTTAGCGGCAGCGGAAGTGATGACATAGTTTGCGACAGGCTTTTCATTACGAACATTTAGGTCAGCTTCTGAAATAAGATGTAAAGATAATATAAATATTTCTATTAATATAGGTGTATGGGGGTATTTTAACAAAATATAACGATTGGGGGAACGATAAAGGATTAACGATAAACGATGAACTATCATTTTCTTCGCGTCGCGGTTATAGCAAGCTCGCAAAGATTGCGGGCTGCTCCGAATCGCCCAGCGCAGTTCCTGCGCTAAGGGATTGCGAATCTATATGCAAGAACAAGCGAAACCTGAATGTTCTTGCGTATGATTCATCAGAAGGGAGGAAAAGGGATTAAAAATTTTTTGTTAAAAAATAAAGATTTTTTTTCAAATTTATTTGGATAATTTAAGAAGTTTCCCTAATTTTGTGTGCTAAACCTATGGCATTAACCTATAAAATTAAAATAAACCTAAAGGAATATTGACATCAATCAGTATGATGATGGTGTTTAACCATCTGATTAATAGATAACAACAATCAACATCATAAATGTATTATGACCAAAATTAAACTAACATCGAAACGAGAAAAAGGCGGGTGCTTCCTTCGGAAGACATTCCTGACCTTGATCGCCATGTTGCTGGCGATTCCCGCGTTCGCGCAGAATGTCGACGTATCGGGTACGGTGCTCGACGACCAAGGCGAACCCCTCATCGGCGTTACAGTCATGGTGGAAGGCACATCCAATGGCACAGCGACCGACTTTGACGGCAATTATTCATTAAAGAACGTACCATCCAAAGGCAAGCTTGTCTTCTCTTACATCGGCTATGCACAGCAGGTGATAGAAGTCAAGGGTCGAGATCGCATTGACGTGAAGATGAGTGAGGACTCCAAGGCTCTTGATGAGCTCGTTGTAGTCGGCTACGGCACAATTAAGAAAGCTGACCTTACCGGCTCTGTATCAGTGGTTGATGCAGGTCAGATTACTGCGAAGGGTTCAGCGTCAGTTATTGAAAGCCTTCAAGGTGCAGTGCCTGGTGTAAGTATCACTAAATCAACCGGTCGTACAAACGGTGATATTAATGTAGAAATTCGTGGTAAGTCATCGATCAACTCAGATACGAAACCTATTTATGTCGTAGACGGTATAATAACCTCGGATATTTCTTTCCTTAATCCACAGGATATCGAACGAGTAGATGTGCTTAAGGATGCGTCTTCAACGGCTATTTATGGTTCACAGGCTACCGCTGGTGTTATGATGATTACTACCAAGAGCGGTTCTAACGTGGCTAAAGGCACAAAGGCCACGATCTCATATGATGGTTATTATGGTATCAGCCATTATACAAGAATGCCCCAGTTTATGAATGGGGATCAATGGTATCGTTATCGATTCCAAAAGTTTACACAACCTGCAGGAGGGGTGAACGCTTGGGAACCACAGACTACATTTAGCATGCTTCCATCGGCAATGGGTCTTGGGCAAGCTCTACTTCAGGTAGCTCAGGGTGATATCGAGTCTCCCTATGTAATGAAGGAGATGCTTGCTAACGATGCTACATATTATTGGCCAGGTTTGGTGCTTCAAGATGGTCATCAGCAGAATCATTATGTGTCTGTCTCAGGAGCAGGTGAAAAAGTGAATTATCATTTTGGCCTAGGCTATGAAAATGTTCAGGGACTCTATAAGGGTGACAGTAAAGGCACCTATTCTTTCAAGGGTAGTGTTGATGCTAAGCTGAACAAGGTGATTAATGCTGGATTCAATTTTAATATTGCGCAAATAAATAATGGGTATGCATATGGAGACGGAGTAGCACAAGCTTATCGTGTGAATCCTTTTATGATCCCATATGATGAAGATGGCAATCTCATTCAATATCCAGGAAATAAGACTACTCTCGGTACTGACGCAAATCAATTTTCAGATTTCCTTAACCCTCTTTATCGTATGAATAACCAAGTTGAGAAGCGAAAAACCTATCGCCTTCTTGGTAACATCTATGCACAATTTAATATTATTGAGGGTTTGTCTTTTAAAACAACTATTTCACCTACATATACGTCATATAGAGATGGTCGGATATCCGGTCTGACAAATCCTGATACAGGAGAAAAATGGGTTCCAGAAACTTCTACTGAAGCTTATGTAAAAAATCATACTTCCTATGGTTGGACTTGGGATAATATATTAAGCTATGTCCGTACGTTTGGAGACCATTCAATCAATGCAATGGCATTGTATTCAGCAAAAAAATCTAATTCTGAGAATTATGAAATGACTGCATATGATGTCATAGAATCAACAAAATGGTGGAATATGGCCACAGGAACAGATTCTAAAGGTCCCATAAAGTCAAGCTTTTCAGAGAGCTCTATGATATCATATGCCGTTCGTGCCAACTATGCGTGGAAGAGCCGTTATATGGTGACAGCTACTGTAAGATGGGATGGCTCTTCAAAGTTTGCTTCCGGTCATCGTTGGGGCAGCTTCCCTTCTGTAGCTTTTGGCTGGAACATTGCAGAAGAAAGCTTTGTACAGAAGTGGTGGCTTAATAATTTAAAGCTTCGTCTTAGCTATGGTGTGACGGGTAATAATAGTGGTGTAGACAATTACGCTACGATTGTTAGTGTAGGTTCGGCTGGATATTATCCCTTTGGCTCTAAATACTACGATGGGTATTACCCTTCCGCTGTAAGAGATAAGTTAATCAGCTGGGAGTCTTCTCACGAGTTTAACGTAGGTCTTGACTTTGGATTCCTAAATAATAGAATAACAGGATCTATTGAATGGTATAATAAAAAATCAAAGGATCTGTTATTTAATATGCCCCTTCCTCTAAGTGGTGATCAAGTGTATACCAATGTAGGATCAGTTAGAAATACAGGTGTCGAAATTTCGTTGACTACAACAAATATTGATACGAAAGATTGGACTTGGTCTACGACATTTAACTTTGCTCACAATGACAATAAGGCACTTGAGCTGAATGGCGTTTCTGATCAGATAATAAATAGTAACGCATCAAACTGTCTTTTCATAGGACAACCGGTAAATAATGTCTATGCGTATGCTTGGGATGGTATAGTTTCCGACCGTAATATGAAGGTGCCTGATACTCAGATTGCTCGTGAAAAGGGACTTACCCCTGGGTCGACGATGAGAGAATGCGATTACTATTATACTTGCTACGGTCAGGCTGAGGGGCAGCCTATTATTCGCGATGTCAATGGCGATGGTCAATGGACCGATGAAGATCGTGTAGTATTCAATGGCAATCCTAAGTTTACCGGATCAATCATTTCGAATCTTACTTATCGTCTTCCCAAAAAAGGCGGCTCTGTAGATTTTGGCTTCTCGATTTATGCTAAGCAAGGTTATACTGTTGCTTCTTCTTTCTTAGGCGGTGATGCATTTGACTGGCATGACCGAGGTCGTGGTAAGGTTATGATGGACACTTATATTCCTGCAGGTATGCTGATAGATGCAGATGGTGTTCGTGCAGATGGTACGCTTATCAATCCTGTTTACCAAACTCAGACACATTATGGATCGTGGCCTCTCGTTAATGCTGGCGGTAACGATGGTCTTGGCCCGGCTGGTACAGCTTTTGGTCTTAGCACTGATACTAAGTTCTGTGCTCGTCAGGTTACAAATGCAAGTTTCTGGAAAGTGCAGCATGTCTCCCTTGGCTATAATTTCTCAAAAGAGATTATCGAAAAGATCGGTTGTAGCAAGCTGAGACTTTACGTCAACATTACTAACCCATTTGTTTGGTCAAAATATAAAGGATTTGATCCAGAATGGGCAAATGCTGATGGTAAAAATGATGGCCCCAGTACAATAACTTATGAATTTGGTGCCAATATAACTTTCTAAATTTCGATAAGGAATAATTATGAAAAAATTAATATATTCGATTTTTGGTCTTGGAATGGCTCTTTTGTCAACAGGATGTTCAGATTTCCTTGATGCCAGAAACCTTTCAAGTCCTGAGGATTCAGAAGAGTATTTCGCAAAAAATCCTGATCAGATTCTTCCGGTTGCATACTCAGCACTTAGAGATATCGCAACTCAGATAGATTTGTTGGATCAGGCTGGAGATCTTTATATCAATCCTCGTGCTGCTGATGACGGAGTGTTCTCAATGTTCACAGTTGTGCCTGATAATGGTACAGTTGCAAGTTTCTATCATAATCTCTATAAGGCAATAAATAAGGCTAATAGTTTGATTCATTTTGCAGGAGATAATAAGGAAATAGAGGCACAGGGCAAATTCCTCAGAGCATTTTGCTATTACTATCTTACCCAGCAGTTTGGAAGTGTACCTTATGTTGACTACTATATACAGACCGCAGAACGCGACTTCCCAAGAACTCCTCTTGATGAGTTATATGTAACACTTCTTAATGATTGTGAGGAGATATATAATAATTCACCCCTTCCAGAACAAAGTCATGATGGAAAAGCAAGTAAGCAGGCAGTAGCCGCCATTGCAGCGAAGATTGCATTGGCTGCCGGGTGGGATCTTGATACGGAACTTGTTGATGCAGTCGGAGGTAAATATTCTGTAAAAGATAGCAGATATTTCAAACAAGCAGCTCAATGGGCAGAGAAAGCCATTATGAATATTCCCCTTTCAATGACATTTCAAGAAAAGTGGGCTTGGAATAACGAAAGAAATGCAGAGGAAATATTCTCCGCGCAATGGGAGCGTGATGGATTCCCCGGTAATCTAACGAATGGAGGTAACAGTATGATGTACCAATATACCGGATACTATGGAAATCCTATAAACTCCGGTCTTAAGGGCACTGGGTCCGGTGGTACGAATATGCCTTCTGCTAAGGCAGCTACACTTTTTGAACATGGGGATACCCGTTTTGAAGGTACATTTATGACTACTATGTACAATGCTCCTCTTGTTGATAAAAAAGCTGTATGGTCAGATGGTTATATGGCTTGGTATAACAAGACACCAGAAGAGCAGGCACAACTTCCAATTGCATTAAAATTCTATTCTCCGGCAACTACAGTAGCAGAAGCAGAAGCGGATATCCGTCAACTTGTTGCTGAAGGGCGTGCAAAGAAGTTCGCAGTTAATACTTATGGTGTAAATGAACCTTTCGCAGCGATCATAACAGGGGAGACTGTCACAAAATGGGAATTTAATGCAGCGGGAACTATGCCGTCAAGAAAGACCGTAGAATTTACAAACTTTATTCGTGAAGCTGCAAATAATGGTACATGTGTGACGAAGTATGACGATCCAGAAAGTAGTGCTGTGACAAGTGGTCAGTGCTTCAGGGATATTCCTTTCTTGCATGTAAGCGAAATGTATTTGACCGCTGCAGAAGCGTATCTGCTTGCAGGAGACAATGCCAATTCGCTAAAATATATTAATGCAGTTCGTAAACGTGCCGGTGCTCAAGAACTTGCTTCTTTCGAGGCATACGAAGCTCCTTACGTTACAAGTTATAATTTTACGTTTGTTCCTCTTGATCTTGTGCTCGACGAACGTGCTCGTGAATGTTATGCTGAAAGAACAAGATTCTATGATCTTCGTCGTACCAAACAGTTGGTAAGATATAATTTAGAATTCAGCCGTTTCATTAAGAATGTTTCTCAGATGAGTAATGCGGAAGGTCAGATTAAATGGTATCGTCCGATTCCTCAAGCCGAAATTGATAGTAATGTTGGTATATCAAGTGCTGATCAAAATCCTGGATATTAATTTGAAATTTTAAGTAATGAAAGCAATATTTCGTTCGATAATTTTTTGTCTCACACTCTTGATTGGGCTTACAGCGTGTGATGATAAGCATGTAAAGATGCCATCTACAGGAGGTCTTGATCATGCAGAAAAACTCATTGAAGGTGTTTATGTTGGTACTTGGAGCAGTACAAATACGGCCACAGGTGAAACGACAACGGCAACCGGAACAGTTACATTCTCCAGTAATGATGAGCTTGGCAACAATGTTGTTGGTATCACAATTATCTCTGATGACACAAAGGCTGTAAACCTTGGAGCGAAGTCTGATACGTCAGCATGTAATGTATCAAAATTGAGTTCAGATGTACTTTCTTTTTGGAATGTGTATTCATTAAATCCTTTCGGTTTTACATTTACAGGAAAGGTAACTCCAGAAGGAGAGGCTACGTTAAATTTCGAAACTTCAGTTGTTAAGAATCATAAACAGACGATTTTTAACGTTGAATTTGTAGGACATAAACAATAAGACGAGAATAGTGGCGGATTTCATTCCGCCACTGCACTCAAAAATCAATAACTAATCTTTTAAATAATTAAACAATGAAGAAATCATTACTACTTCTTACCGTAGCTGCATTTGCCGGTATGGCTAATGCGCAAGTCATCGTAGGTCTGGCCACTTCGGAGGAACTCGAGTCTGTAGGCCTGTCCAGCTCAAAAGTTGATATGCCTGGTATGACTATTCTTGAAAATGAAGCTGGTTCTTTCGGGACAGCTTATCAGGATAGCTGGGGTACAACTACTACCTACAAAACTTATCGTAATGTCACTGTAAACGGTGAAGCTATTACTTTGGGTAGCGGTGCAGTAGGTAACGCAAACCCGACTTTCATCAGCTTTGAAGCTGGAGCTCCGAGTGCAGGTGCCGTCTTTAAAATCACGGCAAACAAAGATGGTTATATGACTGTCTTCACCAAGCTCAATCCAAACAAGCAATATCTCGTATACGAGGGTACACAAGATGGATCTATAGTTTATAGCCTTGGTTGGTCAGACGGTTCTCAGAAAATCTTTTATGCAATGCCAAATGATGGCGATGGATATATTGATTTCAATGCTCCTGAAGCATCCAAATATCTTATCCCTGCCACCAAGCAGCAAACTAATGAAGCGGGCCTTAAGCTTTGGCAAAACAAAGTAACAGGTGAAATAGTTGCTTCAGACTCTAATCCTACAGTAAAAGATGATGCAAATATGCAATTCTCTGGAGTAATGGAAGACATACCGGGTCAGACTAAGCCTGCGATGCCTTGGAATGCAGCAGGTTTTGAAAAGGCTCCAGGCGAGTCAACAGGCTTCCTTTCATTCCCTGTATACGAAGGTTCTGATTATTATTTCTCAGCTCTCGGTTCTAAGGCTGCTTGTGGAGGTTTCGTTTATACTGCAGAGGCTCCAGAAATCGTATATGAAGAAATTCTTGCTGAAGATGGTTCAGTTACAAGCCCACGTGTAGAATTCCCTGCAATTCTTTCAGCTGCAGTTGAATCTGTATCTGTTGAAAACAATGCAAACGCTCCTATCTACAATTTGATGGGTGTACGCGTTAACGCTGACGCTAAGGGTATCCTCATCCAGAACGGCAAAAAGTTCATCCGCAAGTAAATTTTTATGATAAATGATTAAATATTAATGGTCAATTAATATTAGTCATTGTCAAAAGCTAAAAGAGGCGGCTCCATGTTTGGAGTCGCCTTATTCATTTGATGTATATTTTAATATGGAGTTACTTAAAGTCAATGCCAAATCGGGCTGCAAGAAACGTATAGTTTTTTGTTGTGCTTCCGGTCTTCCATGTTTGATAACCTTGGGTTTTATAATAAGTTTTAGTGAATCCTCTCACTGTAACACCGACTCCAAGGTTGAAATTTAATTTTTTTGATGTATGGAAACAATATCCAATTGTTGGTGAAAGATACAATCCCCCCGACTTCTCACCATTATAGTAATAACCTCCTCGGAAATCAACAAAAGGTGTGAATTTCCAAATTTTAGCATCATATCTTACTTCTGCGAAAGCTGGTAGAAACTTATCGTCTTTTGGGAAGCCGCATGATATCATTGCCCCTCCTCCGATGAACCAGTGGTCGTTAAATTGATATCCGTGAGAGGAAGAGAGCCCAATAAACCATAGTCGTCCTTTACCATAATAGCCTAAGTATTGGGTCAGATAATCCGTTTCTCCGATAGCATTGTCCCACTCAACGAAGCCTCGGTAGCCTCGTTCAAGATCTCGAGCTGAGCATATGGCTCCGCACAGTAAACAAAGAATAATGATGATATAGCCCTTTTTCATATTTTGATGTATTTTATTGCAAAGATATAGTAAATTATTGAATTGTACTAATATTTTTGATAAATATATTCAAGTCTGCTCACGGATCTTTATTTATGATTTCTTTCTGAAGGCCGCATCACGCAGAGTCCCCCGAGCACAGTCGCGCCTTCTTAAAGTGGATTGAACTGGAGGACAGACTCGGTAATGGCATCACGCAGAGGCGCAAGGGGAGGAATGTGCTCACTGCGTTCGCACCACAATCATGTGCTTTTGGAAGAGAGAAGCTAAATGAAAGAGCCGTGTGAAGAAGAACTTTTTTTTTCGCTGAAGTTTAAAAAATAACAAGTTTTTTGTGTATCTTTGCAGATGAAGTTGTTTAAACTTATTTACGAATTCAAAAAATCAATATAAAATACTAAAAATATGATTCTTTTTATTAATCTTCCGCCATCTTGTCGGCGTATTTTCCTTCATTCATCAGTCACGATGCCCGCATCGCTCCTTCTTCATGAAGAAAAATCCGCTCGAAAACCTGACGAAATCTTAATAAAAAAATAAGTTTAAACAACTTCGATATTTCAAAACTCAATCTGTATGAAGCTATTTCTGACGATACTCTTGTTTTCACTTTTGCTGACCACTAATCTATCAGCAAGAGACATCGCATTTACTTACGAAGGACAGACCCTCAATTACACTGTAATTGACGAAGAAGCGAAAACCGTCGCCACCAAGGCAGGACAATTCAGCAGAAGGGGTTTTGTGCCCGGTAATCAGACGGAAGGAGCACTTGTTATTCCTAAATCAATTCAAGAGGATGGCATCTCCTATCAAGTCATAGGAATCGGGGAAAAGTCTTTCCAAGAAAACAAAAATCTCACATCGGTCAGACTTCCCGACTCAATGCTTGAGATCGGAGAAGATGCATTCGCATATTGTGAATCACTTTCTGAGATCAATTTTCCTGACGGCATCCGCAATGTTGGAGCAGGGGCGTTCGTGAGTACCGCTCTAATCACCATAAGTTGGCCAGAGAGTACTAAGGAAATAAAACGCTCTACATTCAATGACTGCAAGTCTCTTTCTTCCATAACAATTCCTCATTCGGTAATGAACATTGACGACTATGCATTCAGTATGTGTACAAGTCTCACGTCAATTGACGTGTCGGGTGCCATTATAATTGGAGAAGAGGCATTCGCTAACTGCGGGAATCTGAGTACAATAGAATTATCGGAATCTTGCACCCGGCTTGGTGCAAGAGCCTTCTTCGACTGCGAAAAACTCGAGAACATCACCATACCTTCAGGTCTGGAAACACTTGAACGCTGTCTCTTTTCAGGATGCGCTTCCCTATCTTCCATAAGTATTCCGGAAAATGTCAAGATAATAGAAAGCGCAGTTTTCTCCCGGTGTACAAGTCTCTCATCAGTGGAAATTCCTGATGCTGTGGAATATATAGGCTACAGCGCATTCAGAGGGTGTACATCACTTCTATCAATAAATTTGCCGGAACGAATTGATCGAATCCAAATGTCCACTTTCGAGAATTGTCGGTCATTAGCTTCGATATACATCCCTGCCTCTGTCAAAGAAATTGATTGGAATGCCTTTACTAACTGCAGTAATCTCAAATCGGTGATTCTTCCTGCAGAACTGAAGAGAATAGGATCATTGGCATTTGCTTATTGCATCTCACTTGAAACTATAGACCTACCTGAGGGACTCGAAATAATGGAGAGCAAAGCCTTTCAAGCATGTCGCTCCTTTACCTCAATCAAGATTCCAGAATCTATAATCGAATACGGAACTAATATATTCGAGGAGTGTATCCGCCTTGAGAACATTTATCTTCCTGAGTCAATGACAGAGTTACCTTATGGGATATTCAGCCATTGCACCCAAATAGCATCGATCCATTTCCCAGAATCTATGGAGACCATTAAGAATGGAGCACTCCAAGGATGTTCGCGCCTTAGTTCGGTCAAGCTTCCAGACAAGCTAAAGAGTGTCGAATGGGGGGCATTCAACGACTGTGACGATTTAACTACAGTCTATCTTCCCCCTTCGCTTGAAAAGATAGAGGAATCGGTATTTTTCAATTGTGATAATCTCCTTAATGTCTTTTGCGCTGCCAGCAATCCTCCGGTTGTTGAGGGAAACGTGTTTTATCCTGATAGAATCTTCGCCCACGCTACTCTTTACGTAAAGGAAGATGCATTAGAATCATACCGTCAGGCTGAGCCTTGGGGCAGGTTTGAGAAGATCGAAACCTTCATTCCTTCAGTGTCAAAATTGGAGAGCATCATTCTCGACACGCAAAGATGGCGTGGAGAGGCGGGAGAGTCGTTCCGAATCGCAGCATCTGTAATACCTTCAGGAGAAATGACATCCTCATTGAGCTGGGCATCTTCGGACGAGAATGTTGCCACGGTAGATGACCACGGTAATGTTTTAGCCGTAGGACCAGGCTTCTGCCTCATTTCCGCTACTGACAAGGAGGCATACGTCTCTGCTGTATGTTCGCTTTCGGTGGTTGCCGGTGATGGTCCTGTCTTTACTTATGAGGGCATTCGCTATGCTGTGCTTGATGAGGATGAGGCTATATGCCGTGTGGCTGCCTATAACGATGTAGAAGGAGATATTATAATTCCAGATAAGGTCTTCCGCAATGGAAAAGCCTACAGTGTGGTTAAAGTCGGAGCCCTCGCATTTTATTTAAATCGGACGATCACTTCGGTAAGTCTGCCTGAGGGAATCGAAGAAGTGGGGATGGGTGCTTTCTATTTCTGCGACAGCCTCACTTCTGTCAATATTCCAGGGGGGGTAAGGGAAATTCCTTATGAATTCTGTTCAGGATGCAACTCTCTAACATCAATAAGGATTCCTGACAGTGTGGAGCGCATTGGAGAGCAGGCGTTTATTTCTTGCACTTCGCTTTCCGAAGTCATCCTCGGCAAGGGGCTTTCGCTTATTGAGAAGGGGGCATTTGCCTATTGCTCGGCTCTGACGGAAGTGACGATTCCTGATGGTATGAACTCAATAGGATATGCCGCATTCCAGGCATGTACCGGATTGCGGAGTATCCGGATTCCCGATGGAGTCACGGAAATCGGAGACTATGCCTTCTACAACTGTGGTCATCCAGCTTATATCCGCATTCCGGCATCAGTGGTGACATTTGGCCTAGAAGCCTTCGACGATACAAAAACCGAACTGGTCGAGTATGATACGGAAGATCCGGTAGATGTGCCGCAAAGCGACTATCGATACGGAAGTCTGTTCCCGTATTACGTCTATCAAAATGCGACACTCCGAATGCCGGAGGAGGGTTTGGCTAAGGCTGCTCTGGTTTGGCCATGGTGTGAATTTGTGCATACTGAGTCATACGATCGCGATGGAGTCAATTCTGTATTTGAATCCACTGATTCTAATGTAGAAGTCTACACCCTGTCGGGTGTGAAGATCGCCTCCGGCATTGAATCGCTTGCTCCGGGATATTATATTGTAAGGAGAGCGTCTGAATCGCGTAAGATTCTGATAAAATAATTTGATTTCTTGGATTTTGGGAATGGTTGGGAAGGCGCCGCAAGCGGCTTGGCGGGGGACAAACCGGCGGCACGGTGGATGTGGGGCGCCTATTTTTATCAGCCTAGCCGGAGGCCCGGATACCGAAACAAACCTTGCTTTAATAATGATTATTGCGATTATGAAATCTGTATTATTTTCGATAATTTCACTGCTGTTTTTTACTTTTTCGCTGCGGGCGGCGGATAAGCCGTGGGAGCATGGGACCCTGTGGGTCTCTGATAATGGGCTGTATCTGCAGCATGAGGACGGGACGCCGTTCTTCTGGCTGGGTGATACGGGGTGGTTGCTTCCTCAACGGCTCGACCGGGATGAGGCACAGCATTATCTTGAGCAGAGCGCTCAGGAGGGATTCAATGTGGTGCAGGTACAGGTCCTAAACGGGGTGCCCTCATTCAACCGCTACGGCAAGATGTCGCATACGGACGGATGGAACCTAAACGAGGCATCAAAGCCGGGAGAATACGGCTACTGGGAGCATTTGGATTATATCATTGACGCTGCGGAGAGAAAAGGCATCTACATCGGCATGGTTTGCATTTGGGGAGGACTGGTGAAAGGAGGGCTGATGGATGAGGAGCAGGCAAAAACGTATGGTGAGTTTTTGGCTAAGCGATATGGCGACAAGAAAAACATTATCTGGATCATCGGGGGCGATATACAGGGAGATGTGAAGACGGAAGTGTGGGATACGCTTGCGAAGACTATCAAGACTAATGATGCGGAGCATCTGATGACTTTCCATCCGCGAGGACGGACAACTTCGGCACGATGGTTTGCCGACCGTGATTGGCTTGATTTCCATATGTTCCAGAGCGGTCACCGTCGCTACGACCAGCGAATGGGGAATAAGGATTATCCTATTCCGGACGGAACGGAGGAGGACTCATGGATGTATGTCGACTCAGTGCGCAAGCATCAGCCTGTAAAGCCGGTGCTTGACGGAGAACCGAGTTATGAGAATATACCAAAGGGATTGCACAGCGCAGAAGAGCCTTTATGGAATGACAAAGACGTAAGGAGATATGCCTATTGGTCGGTGTTCGGAGGCTCTTGCGGTCATACATACGGGCACAACAATATCATGCAGTTTATCCGACCGGGGCTTCCATCCGCATATTTTGCCGACGGAATCAATAAACCATGGTATGTCGCCATCGACGATCTGGGCAGAAAGCAGATGAAGTATCTAAAGCGATTGATGCTCACCTTCCCTTATTTCGAGAGGGTGGCAGACCAAAGCATTGTCATCAACAATGGCACAAGGTATGACAGGATTCTTGCGACGCGTGGGAAAGACTATCTTTTGGCTTATAATCATACGGGGCGACCCATGGAAATTGACTTAAGCAAGATATCCGGAAAGGAGAAGAATGTCTGGACGATGGACCCAACGGACGGAAGCCTGAAATATATTGGGAAGACAAAAGACAAGATATTCAATTATGAGCCGGAAACGGGAAAGGATGTGGTGCTGATAGCTGTGGATGCCGCTAAGTCTTATCTGACTTCCGATATGAAGGAGATTCCGGAGGAGAGATTCCCGGAAATGAAGGATCTTACAGAGTAAACAAGTTATTTTTGATGGGGGTGGACGCGCACGGAGTGCGCTCGCTACACTGGGGATGCAATTCATTCAACTTGACAACTATACAACTCAAAATATGAAAATACTGATACTTGGAGCCGGAAAGATGGGCTCATTCTTTTGTGATCTTCTTAGTTTTGACCATGAAGTGGCAATATATGACCCGGATCCGGAGCATCTGAAGTTCACTTTCAATGTGCAGCGTTTCATGACGCCGGAGGAGGCAGCCGGTTTCGAGCCTGATTTGGTGATAAATGCCGCTACGGTGAAATATACAATAGAGGCTTTTGAAAAGATATTGCCATATATTCCAAAGACGGCTATTCTCAGTGACATAGCGAGTGTGAAGACGGGGCTTCCGGAATTCTATGTAGAGAAGGGATACCGTTTCGTGTCTACTCACCCCATGTTTGGACCGACGTTTGCATCTCTCAGCAATCTTGCCAATGAGAATGCCATCATCATCAAGGAAGGAGATGAGGAGGGCCGGGAATTTTTCCGCTCCCTATATAAGAAGCTTCGGCTGCACATCGAAGACTATACGTTTGCTGAGCATGACGAGACGATAGCATATTCGCTTTCAATTCCTTTTACTTCTACATTGGTGTTCGGCAGCGTGATGAAGCATCAGGATGCTCCGGGCACTACCTTCAAGCGCCATATGGCGATAGCACATGGACTGATGAATGAGGATGACTTCTTGCTTACGGAGATCCTCTTCAATCCACATACATCATCGCAGCTGGATCGGATTCAGGAAAATCTGACGGAGCTTAAGGGTATAATCGACCGTCGGGATTCTGTGGCTATGAAGGGATTTTTGGATAGGGTTAGGGAGAATTTGAAGTGATGGTCCAGTTGATTTCGACGGGGTTGTCGGTCATGGAGAGGATAAGGGGGAGGGCCGGATTGTCGAGGATGATCATCTTGGCTCCTTCTTCCGGATTCTCTACTTGGATGGCTTTGCCGGAGGGGGAGTCTATGTCAGCGGTCTTTTGCCAAAGCACTCCATTATACAGGAATTGACCTTTCTTTTTCAGGTCTTTGAGAGCTGATTGCGATATTATGCCGAAGGTTTCGTTGGGTGGGAGTGTGATGTGATTGCCGTCTTCAGGCATTATGTAGCTTTGGGCATTGCCATTCTTGACAGCTTCTGGAGACATGGCATAGGTGCCGGTCCAGAGTTTCAGGTTGCGGACTATGCTCCAATGCAGGGTTATGCCTCCTTCTTTTGTCTGTTCGAAAACGAATTTGAAGCGGCGGGTTTGGCCGTGGAGTTTGTAGGCAATATTCAGGGTATCGGATAGCGCGCACGAGCCGTGCGTCCCTACAGGGAGATTATGCGGTTTGTCGTCAGATGGAACAGCGGAGGGGAGGGCGCATGGGCCATGCGTGCCGATAAGTTCGGATTTGGGTTGCATTATAAGTTTCAATTCTCCTCCTGCGGCGAGATCTGAATGCTTTAAGAAGAAGGAGTCATGCGGCTTTCCATTTAAATACATTTTAGAGATGTATTTATTCTCAGGGGAGAGTCCTTCTGCAGAAATGGTGAATGTTTTGCCATCCGGGAGCTGGAAAGTGGTAGATTGCAACACGGGAGTATGTATCAGATAATAGTCGTGACCGGCGTTGGGGTATATACCAGCCATGTTGAAGATTAGCCATGACGACATAGCTCCTGAGTCATCGTTGCCGGGCAGTCCGGCTGGAGAGTCATTGTAGTTTTTCTCAATGATCTCCAAAATCCTTTCACCGGATTTGTCGGGGCGTCCTATCCAGTGATAGAGGCATGGCGACATGAACGAAGGCTCATTGTTGACGTTGAAATAGTCTTTGGCGAAGAATGTGTCGAGCCGATTCTCAAAAGCTTCCGGACCTCCGCATTTCTCTATCAGACCAGGCACATCGTGGGGAACGCTCAGGGAATATTCCCAAGAGGAAGCTTCATAGAAGAACATATCCCACCAAGGTTTATACCAGGGTCCCTCAAAAGTAAGTGGAGTATACTTGAACTTAGGATGCTGCCACTTTGAATGTCCGAAGGATATCGAATCGAGCCAGTTTCCCTCAGCATCCCTTGGCATTATGAAGCCTTTAGCCCCATCATGCTCAAAGTCTTGACGCCAAAGATTTTTCCAGGATTCAGATTGCCTGAGATATCTGTCGGCAATATCTTGCTTGCCAAGAGCCTTTGCCACCTGATGGATTGCGAAGTCGCAGAGTGAATATTCCACTGTCCGGTTGCCGGCACGTGCTATGCCGTGAGGGATGTATCCGAGGTCCAAATATTCTCGAAGGCCACCGCGTCCTTCGGCTTCCTCATTGCCGCCTGGAGGCACAGTAGCGTCATGGATCATCTGGAGGAGGGCAGCTTCATAATCGATGCCGGGGATTCTTTTTACGCAAGCGTCGGCTATCACAACATCGGCATTCGAACCTCCTTGTGTGCGACCGTTGGCGTTGCCGCTGCGAGCATCCGGCATAAAGCCATCCCTCTTGCCGATATTCACGAGAGAATTTACCATATCAGCGAGTCTCTTAGGAGCAATTATGGCAAATAGTGGCATTGAAGTGCGGTAAGTGTCCCAAAGAGCGTAGAAATCATCGTAGTAGGGGACGGGATCAGTCCAGAGCGGATTCTCTCCTGTTCGGTCGGAAGGCATCAGCATCGTATGATACAGGGCAGTGTAGAGCATGCGTTTATAGTTGTCGGGGGTGTCAGGATGCACCGCTATCTTACGCATTTCGGTCTCCCACTTATTTAAGGATTCGGCTCTTATTTCATCAAATGACTTTGATGCTGACTCATTATCGTAATTATATTTTGCCTTCAGAGGGCTAATGAATGAGATGCCGACGCGGAAGTTGACGGTATCGGTCTTTTCCGGGAATGCAATCAGGGCTCCGGTCTTCTCTCCTGAGTCAAACTGTGTCTTGGCATTTGAGATGGAGTCTCCTTTCCATGTGGCTGTATGGGAGAACGGCACATCAGATTTGGCATAGAAATAGACGGTATATGCGCGGCCGTTGTTCCAACCGCCACGGATACGGCTATAGCCGGAGATTTCGGTGTCGGAGAGTATCTGCACTTCCGATCCGACAAACTGTTGGGCTTCCCGGGCATCGGGTACCGGTGATTCACCAAGGAAAAAGCCTGCATCTATCTTAAGTCCCTTTTCTCTGGATTTAGGATAAATGAAGCGGTAGGCTGAAGTGCGGTCAGACGCAGTTATCTCTGTCTTTATTCCTGAATCGGCGAATGTAGTGGAGTAGTAAGCCGGGAGGATGGTTTCGGACTCCCGCATTGCAAAGATATCGGTGCATTCCGGCTTTCCGATGAAAGGCTGAAGGAGGATGTTGCCGTATTTGGGACCTCCTCCTGTACCGCTGACATGGACTTGCGCGAAACCGTCGACGCGCTCGGGCATGGGAAGCCATCCGCTGTTGGGGGAAGGCGTGCAGTCGGGAGACGGGCGGACCATACCAAAGGGAGTGGAGGGACCTATGAAGACTCTGCCGAGTCCTTCGGAGCCTATACGGGGATCAATGTAGTCGGTCAGGCTTTCGGCACTAATATGAATTGAGGCTGACCAAAGTATTATTGCTAAAAATATAAATCTTAAATTTATCATGCCACAAAATTAATGAAAAAAATCGCAAATTGAGTTATTTTCCAAAAAATATATATTAACTTTGTAAAAAATACCTCTACCATCAATGATTTGATC
>JAIDUH010000176.1 GCA_029060285.1 Muribaculaceae bacterium
GACAAAGACGGCAAGATCGTGCCTCACTACTACGGCAGAGTCAACGATCAGAACACCCAGCTCTCCATCGAGGGTCTACCTTATGGCGACTACAGCCTCTTATGCCTCGCCACCCTCAATGAAGCAGAAGGCATAAGCTTTAATAATCCGGAATCCGTCGAAGATCAGTGGATGGTCAACGAAAAGGACAACCAACCTGTCGACGGAATCTACTGTTATAAGAAGGTTCCTTTCACCCTGGGTGCCGAGGGCATCAATTCTGAAGTTATCCTCGAACACATAGCCGCCAAAGTCAGCGTCGACATCGAAATGCAGAATATCTCCCAGTGGCGCCACATCAAGAAAGTGTCCGTGACATTCAATGAAGGAATTCCAACTTCTCTTAATGCCGGAGGCTCCTACAGCGGCACTAACGGCGTAGAGTCTTATGCCATCTATGATCCTTCAGGATCCTTCACCTTCACAACATTCCCCTCTGATCAGCCTGTGAGTGGATATGTAGAGATCGAATCAAGCCGAGACAACGGTGAGGACTTCGTTCAGACCTACGAATTCTCCGACCTCCAGCTTGAACCCGGCAAGATCGCTCACATCGACCTCGAATACCGACACCCGGAGCAGGAGACCGGTCTTCTTTATGTAGCGGTCGACGAGCAATGGCGTTTCGACCTCAAGACAATGTTGCTCGCTGACGAACCGAGGTCTACCTTCTACAACAATAGCCAACGCTGGTTCTACACCACTGCTCCGCTCCAGATCTGGATACGCGATGATGGCAAGCTCGCTGTGAGATATTATTCACCCTACACCCTTAAGGACGTAAAGGTGAAAGCCTGCTTCAACAAGGTATCACCTGAATGGGTGGAACTGGCATATTTTGAAGAAGTCAATCCCTTTATGGAGGCCTTCCTGACTCTCCCCATCACCGAGCACGACTGTGTCTATAACGGCGAAAGCGGACGTAAAGTGAAGATTCCCGCAATCCCAGACCTTACACCCAACGACATTACAATCCAATTCGAATGGGATAAGGATGATGCCTTCATGAACAAGATTGCCCAGATAAAGCACAACTGGTATATACGCTTCAGCCCCTACGGCGCCGACGATGGACACCCTTACTGGACCCATATGGATCCGATGCTCTGCCGCCTCGCCGCCTGCCTGGCCTATGACATGACCTATATGTTCTCAACCCAGGATTTCATTGATGAGTTCAAGAACTGGGAAGGAAGGCTTATCGACTCAGGGCATATTGTGACACTCGAAGAGATACAGGACAGACTGCGCTGGCAGGGAGGCCTGATGATGGGTTGCGTGCATGGCGTGCTCGGTCTCGGCGGTGGCCAGACATTCGGTATGTCAGCAGACAGATACTATGATTTCTATCCCGACACTACACCTGTAGGAGGAAACACATTCAACGGAGCGCGACAGACCATATTCCACGAATTCGCCCACTGCCTCGGATACGGACATGACGGCAACATGACCTATGGCGAAGCATGGACCGTATGTTGCGCGAAAGTACTTGTGGAGCTAGGCTGGGCTGACAGACTACCGGTAAGCAGACGCTCCGACATCACAAGTCTGCCGATGAAATGACCACCATTGTAACCTGAACAATAACATCATAACATCAGACACAAATGACCAACAATATATTTAAAGCCAAGAAGACAGGCGTTTTCGTCCTCATGGGAATGCTGGGCCTCGCAGCCTGCGCCGACAAGGAAGAAATGTCTATGGCAGGTGGCGGCAACGAAGAATCTGACTTCTCCATTGTACTTCGAGGAATGCCTGCCGCTCCGGCCGGAGCGCCGGCAGCTTCCGGACAGGAAGCGCTCACTGTGTTTCAGTTCGGACCGGAAGGGCTCTTCAGCAAGAATGTCATCAATAGCTATGACCCTGAAGGAATAAATCTCGTGAAAGGGACTACGAGAACTCTCTACTGCGTGTCAGGAATCGACATTGATGCCTCCGAAGAAATGACACAAGCAGAATTCGCCCTAACTGCTGTCACCACGGAAGAAGGAGCGACCTCAGCTCCCCTCTTCCTCTCTGCCTGCACTCAAATCGAGGCATCCCAAATGAACTGCGAACTCACCATGAAGCGTGGAGTTGCCAGGATCGACCTCGACGCACGTGACGCGGATATGGAGATTTCCTCCATTACAGTCGATGACGCTCCCGCCTCGACCTATGTATTCGCAAGAGAAAGCGCTATGCCCGATACGGGGTCGACTGTCTACACATATGAGTACGCCCAAGCTCCCACAGGGGTTGAGAAAGGTGTCTTCATGATCTTCGAAAGTGACAGGGAAGTCCACGTAAGCGTACATGGCAGTGTAGAAGGAACAGAAATCACAGTCCCCGCAGTGATAGAGAGTGTGGAACGCAACAAGGTATATACACTCCGCGTCTACGACAAGAACGCGACCGTCAAGGCCGGCTTCACCATGTCTGACTGGGAGGAAGGCGACAGCTTCAACGGCGCCCCGGACACGACGAGGGGCCTATGCATCGATCCTGAGGCCTCGGTATTCCCCGAAGGAGTCACCGTAGACTATGTCAACCAGATCATTGAGATTCCCGATTCCGGAGTGAAAGGCATGAAGATAGCTTTTGCATCGGAGATGAGGGTGGATATAGACACCATCTGCTACTCGGGAGAACGCGTAGCCATCGATTCCATCGAGGCTAAACACGTGAAGTTCACAGCAGAGAAGGCATACAATACAGACAAGGGTGTGGTTACTAGATTCAACGTCGACATCAATTCCCAGCTTAAGGGTCGCCCCGACTATGAGATGAAGATGTATGTCAAGAAGACGGTCATGAACACAAGCTATGACTACGTGACTATCCGCGTGGCTCCCTCGAGATATCAGATTCCCACAGTAGAGCTGGCTGGAATCAAGTGGATGGCCTTCAACGCCACATCTCCTGACGTCGACGATCAGATATATGTCGATGAAGGAAAGACGGTAGAGGATATGTATGTTGACGATTGGGTAAGCTGTACCGGCGGATTGTTCCAGTTCGGCCGCAAATACCGCTACATCCCCTATCAGAGCTACAACCCATGTAATGACCTCGGCGAGCAGAAGCAGGACATTCCATGGATACATGAGTCGCATATGCCTTGTCCGGAAGGGTATCATGTGGCCACAATAGATGAGTGGCGCACACTGTTCCCCGAAGGCACCAGAGTAGAAATCGGTTCATATACTGCAGGGAACGGGGAGAAGATCAATGTAGACATCATACGTCTGCCCGGCGATGTGGTGACTCCGACTAATGTGAACGGAGTGTGCCGCTATATGAAGTTGACTTCGGAAGAAACCGGCAACTGCCTCATCCTGCCTCTCGCTGGCTGGAAGGGCGACAAGAGCACTGCCGCCACTGCAAACTTCGGACGTGACGCGGTATATTGGGGCAACGACAACAACGGTTGCTGGGGCGGATACGCCAGGGCAATGCGATTCATGTTCAACTGGGGCTATTCGTGCATGGCAGAGACTTTCCAGTTTGAGATGGAGGCATTCGCATATGTGAGAGCAGTGAAGAACGATTAACCACATCTTTCAAAAAATTATTCAGAATAAATGAAAAAAACAATTATAGTATTGGGAGCCGTAGCCCTCATTGGAGTCGGGAACTCAGCCATGGCAGACGAACCGAGCACCGGCCACACCACTGAGGTGACTCCCGGAGACTGGGATGATGATGACCCTAAACTTAATTTCAATTTTCAGGACATTCCTATCTCAAAATATAGCGGACTGAGGCTTATACTCTCTTGCGGTCTGCCGGATGCGCAGATACTCTACACCACCGATCCCAAAGCTACCTCGAACAACGAGGAGGCATGGATCGTTTATGCCGAGCCAATATATTTGACTGAAGACTGCACGGTGCGCTTTTTCGCACGTTGCGAGGGATATAACGACTCCGACATCCAAGCGTACACTTTCGTCTTCGCCGACCATCAGGCGATTGCCCCCGTGATCGCTCCGGACATGGAAAAGGTTCATCTCGTCATGACCTCCGAGACTCCCGAAGCAGCAATACGTTATACGACCGACGGCTCTGAACCTGATGCCAATAGCCCCCTATATGAAGGTCCGGTTGAACTGACGGAAAACTGCATCTTCCGCGCACGCTCCTTTGCCGACGAGATGTTTGACTCAGAAATCTCGGAGTATACTGTAGATTTCCTGACAGCTGATCTTCCCGAGGCAGCTTTTGAGAACAAGGCTTTGGTGCTGACAGCAGCCGACAGCAAGGAAAATATTTACTTCACTACCGACCCAGAAGCATCAGCCGAAGACCCAGAGGCTTGGACTTTATACACCGCTCCTATCCTACTCACGGAAGACTGCACAGTCAGATATTTCGGAAGGCGCCAAGGTTTCAACGACTCCGAGATTGCAAGTTTCTCATTCATGTTTGCGGCTTACCAGACCGCTGCTCCGATCCTCGTCTCCGATGCCGAGGGGACACATGTAGTGATGCAGTGCGAGACTGAAGGTGCCGAGATCCGCTATACTACCGACGGCAGCGAACCTACAGTGCAGAGCTCACTCTACACCGAGCCTGTTGAAATCATAAGCAACGGAACTTTCCGGGCCCGTGCTTTCAAGGAGGGTCTCTTTGACTCCAA
>JAIDUH010000177.1 GCA_029060285.1 Muribaculaceae bacterium
ATTGGTCTGATTGGTCTGATTGGTCTGATTGGTCTGATTGGTCTGATTGGTCTAATTGGTCTAATTAGTCTGATTGGTCTTATTAGTCTGATTGGTCTTATTAGTCTGATTGGTCTTATTAGTCAGGGAAGTTGGGGAATAATATAGAAGAAAAGGAGCTTTATGAGCCCCTTTTCTTCTGAAAGAATGTTTTCATCAATTCTCCACATTCATCCGATAAGATTCCTGAGATGACTTGTGTCTTAGGATGAAGTGGCGATTTACCTCCATAATGACTATGGAATCCACGCTTTTCATCATCTGCTCCCCATACCAGCTTGCCTAAACGCGCCCAGCCGATGGCTCCGGCACACATGTAGCATGGCTCAACGGTCACATACAGAGTGCATTCCGGCAGCACGCGTCCTCCAAGATTCTCTTGGGCTGCTGTGATGGCCAGCATTTCGGCGTGGGCAGTGACATCTGTCAGGCGTTCGGTCTGATTGTGTCCGCGGGCGATAATGCGGTCGTTGCAGACTACAACGGCACCAACCGGCACTTCATCCTCATCATATGCCAGTTCAGCCTCCTTAATGGCCTCGCGCATCCAATATTCGTCAGTTTTTGGTGTCATGGTCGTCAGCTGCGTTACAAGCCTCGGCAACTTTCTGCATCAGCCAGCGCGGAGTGGAGGTGGCGCCGCAGATGCCAATGCTTTCGGCATTCTCTATCCAAGCCGGATCAAGTTCAGTCTCGTCTGTAATAAGATATGTCTTGGGATTTATTTCCTTGCATTGAGCGTAAAGCACCTTCCCATTGCTGCTTTTAGCTCCACTGACGAAAAGAATCACGTCATGGTTGGCAGCAAAATCTCTCATTTTGGGCATGCGGTTGGCTACCTGTCGGCAAATAGTGTCAAACCATTGGAACGACCCGCGTGTCTTACGTGATTTAATCTCTGCCACTATCTCCTGAAATCCTTCAATTGACTTGGTGGTCTGGGAATAGAGCCATATGTCGCGGTTGAGGTTAAGATTATCGAGGTCAGTCTTATCCTGGATCACCACGGCACGTCCTTCTGTCTGACCCACAAGACCGTTGACCTCAGCATGTCCCGGTTTCCCATAGATGATTATAAGAGGTTCGTTCTCGGAGTCATTTGCCGGGTCGGAAGATTTGGAGTAGGCATCCTTAATTCTTTTCTGGAGCTGCAGCACCACGGGACAAGTGGCGTCGATAATCTCGATGTTGTTGCGTCGGGCAGTCTCATAGGTAGAGGGGGGTTCACCATGTGCGCGAAGCAATACCTTCACGTTGTGGAGCTTGGCGAATTCATCGTGGTCGACAGTAATGAGACCCTTCTTGCGAAGGCGTTCCACTTCTCCTGCATTGTGAACAATGTCGCCGAGGCAGTATAGAACACCTGTGCGTTCAAGCTCCTCTTCAGCCTTGCTGATGGCAGTGGTCACACCAAAACAGAATCCGCTCCCGTTGTCAATCTCAATCTTAGCCACAGGTTTTCTCCTCAAATAGTTTTACGAGTACATCCATTTGCTCTTCTCGCGAGAGATTGTCGTTGTCGAGCACGAAAGCATCGTCAGCCTTTCGCAGAGGTGACTCTTTGCGTGTGGTGTCGATATGGTCGCGCTCCTTGATGTTGGCGAGCACTGCCTCATAGTCGGATGGAGTGCCCTTTTCGATTAGCTCGTCGTATCTGCGCTTTGCCCTGACTTCGGGACTTGCCTGCACGAAAACTTTCATTTCGGCATCAGGGAAGACGGTAGTGCCGATGTCTCGACCGTCCATCACTATGCCCTTGTCTTTCCCATACTGCTGCTGCAGCTTGACGAGATAATGACGCACCTCTGGAATGACCGCCACAGGGCTGACCCATCCGCTGACCTCCATTCCCCGGATCTCCTTTTCCACATCTTCTCCATTGAGGATGGTATGTTGAGTCTCATCAGGAGTAATTGCAAATGATATGTTTATGAGGGGGAGGGCATCAATGAGAGCCTGCGTGTCGACTCCGGTCTCCTTGCCAGTCATGCCGTGGCGGATGGCATAGAGGGTAGTGGCGCGATACATCGCGCCACTATCTACGTAAACATAACCAATTTTCTTGGCAAGTTGCTTTGCCATTGTGCTCTTGCCACTCGAGCTGAAGCCATCGATGGCTATAGTTATTTTTTTCATTTTTTCTTAGTTGTAGCCTTTTTTGATGTTGTCTTCTTTGCTGCCGGCTTGGCGGCAGCCTTTTTCGCTTCTGCCACCGGGGCGGCAGGCTTGCGTCCGGGACGAGGCTTCACCATTCTCAGCACTTGCGCCGTGCGTGCCGGGATGTACATTTTAAGCCAACCTTTTCCTGCCGGAGTATACAGAGGGTCGGGAGTCGTGAAGTGATGCACTGAGTCATCGATGAGTCCATGCCCTCCGAACTCGGTAGAATCAGAATCAAGAAGCACCTCATATTCGCCTGCCGGAGCGAGGAAGCCGTAGTCGGGGAAAGATTGGTTAGGACTCCAGTTGAAGACAAAGATCAGATCGCCACGCTTGAAGGCAAGCACTTGGTCGTCGTCTTTTTCCCAAAGCTTTTCCACCGGTTTAGCCTGAAAGTTATATTGCTTTTCGACGAGCCCTACCATGGCATTGTCGAATCGATTCAGATATTTATATTTCAGGTCTTCACGGTCTACGAGATCCCACTGGCGCCGAGCGTACTTGTGGCTCCAGCCGTTTCCTTCGCGGGGGAAGTCGATCCATTCGGGATGACCGAATTCGTTGCCCATAAAGTTGAGGTATCCCCCGTTGATGCTTGCAAGGGTCACAAGCCGAATCATCTTGTGAAGAGCCATTCCGCGCTCAACGGTGAAATCATCGTCGCCATCCATCATATGCCAATACATCTCCTTGTCGATGAGACGGAAGATGATGGTCTTGTCGCCAACGAGAGCCTGGTCGTGGCTTTCGCAGTATGAAATGGTCTTTTCATCGGCACGACGGTTGGTGAGTTCCCAGAAAATGGAAGTGGGATGCCAATCTTCGTCTTTCTTCTCTTTTATCATCTTGATCCAGTAGTCGGGAATGCCCATTGCCATGCGATAGTCGAATCCGATGCCACCATCCTTGAATTTGACAGCGAGTCCGGGCATTCCGCTCATTTCCTCAGCAATAGTGATGGCATTAGGATTCACTTCGTGGATGAGGAGGTTGGCAAGAGTTAGATAAACGATGGCATTGGTGTCTTCATTGCCGTCATAATAATCGGGGTATCCGCCGAACGCTTTTCCCAATCCGTGATCATAATAGAGCATTGAGGTCACTCCGTCGAAACGGAAACCGTCAAACTTGTATTCTTCCTGCCAGAACTTGCAATTGCTCAGAAGGAAATAGAGCACGGAATTTTTCCCGTAGTCGAACAGCAACGAGTCCCAAGCAGGATGCTCGCGACGGTCGCCTTTATTGAAGTACAGGTCGAAACTTCCGTCAAGGCGTCCGAGACCTTCCACTTCATTTTTGACGGCGTGACTGTGGACGATATCCATTATCACAGCAATTCCCAATTCGTGTGCGTCATCGATAAGATGCTTTAGCTCGTCGGGAGTCCCAAAACGGCTTGAAGCTGCATAGAAACTGCTGACATGGTATCCGAAAGAGCCGTAGTAGGGATGCTCCTGAATAGCCATGATCTGGATTGCATTGTAGCCATCTGCGGCTATTCTCGGCAATATCTTGGTGCGGAATTCCTCGTAGGTGCCTACCTTTTCCTCTTGCTGCGCCATGCCAATGTGGCATTCGTAGATGAGGAGGGGCTTAGTGTCAGGCGTGAAGTCGGTCACTTTGAATTCATACGGATTTTCAGGAGCGTATACTTGGGCGCTGAAGATCTTGGTGTTTTCGTCTTGCACTACGCGTGTAGCATAAGCCGGTATACGTTCACCTTGGCCGCCATCCCAAGTGACGAACATCTTGTAGAGATCCCCGTCATGAAGCATGTCTGCAGGAAGCACGATTTCCCAAGAGCCGCTGTCTTCTATGCGATTCAGTTTGTATTCATCGCTCAGTTTCCAGTCGTTGAAGGTTCCGATAAGATGTATTGATGTGGCGTTGGGAGCGAATTCGCGGAAGATCCAGCTTCCATCTTTCTGCTTATGGAGTCCGAAATATTCGTAAGCGTCGGCAAATCTTGAAAGAGATCCGGAAGCGGCTGTGAGTTCCTTAATTTTTTTGATAACGTCTTCGTGCCTGCCTACAATGGCTTCTTCAAATGGTTCGAGCCAAGGGTCGTTGCGAAGGATTTCGAGTTGTTTCTTTTTGCGAGCCATATATTGGATATTTAGTTATTTCAGTTTTTAAATAAGTCTAATTGGTCTAATTGGTCCTATAAGTCTTATAGGTCCTGGATATTTTATAATGTTTTGATTTAATGTTTTGATTTCTTATAGATAAAACGCCTTATATTGTGTCTTTGTTTATGAAGTTGTTTCGACTTATTTACGAATATAAAAAATATCAAAATAATATGAAAGGATCAATTCTTTTTATCAAGCT
>JAIDUH010000178.1 GCA_029060285.1 Muribaculaceae bacterium
CCATCCCTAAGTCAAGCTGATATTCCGCAAAGTCATCGAGATTTCCCATTGGCACAGACCCGATAGGAAGAGCCTTATGCACATCAGGCACCGGATCTACCAATGTAGTCGGTCCTGCTGCATAGACCGCACTGCTATTAAGAACAGTTATCGCAGATAATAAAAAGAAGTTCCGTATTTTCATATTGAAACTGGTTTGTCTTAGTTTTTAATTTAATATATCATCTTTGGTTGGTGCAATGATAGCTATAATGCTTGAGGCTACCCATTGTTTATTCCTCATTACGCTTTGGATTTGCCGGAAACCATCCCTTGCGCACTCGCTCCCTCTGCTCCTTCACCTCAAGTATCGACCAAAAGCAGGAAAAGGCTGTGACTCCCAAGAGTATTGATGGAATCCCCTGAGAAAGCAGGGATGCCGCCAGGGTGCAGACTCCTCCTATCGCGAACAGCCAATTGCACTTCTGCCCCATATAATACTCACCCTTGATCACGAGAGGATGAAACACCCCGATTATGAGGAATGTGATCAGTCCGATAGCTATCCCCTCAAGATTATATTCTGTTAGAAATTCCTGTAACATGATGAAAAAGTTATTTCAAAATGCAAAGATAATAATAATTTTAGAATACGTCCACACTTGATATGCCAAATTGGCATATCAAGTGTGATTTAGAAGGTTTGTTCCCCCAGCAGCCGGGCGCTCGTCTAAAAAACCGATATCTTCGAAAAACCGGATAACTTCTGCGTAGCCTGTGGAACGGAGACTTCCCAGCCTCCGCCGTACTGATAAACGGTATCTATCCTTAGTGCCTTGAGGCATGCTATATTGATTTCTTTGGTTCGTCGGTTGATATCTCACGTTGAGCAATTCTGCTGTTTCTCCAGTTCCCGTTATACTTCTGTATGGTCCGTCTGTTCCCGTGGGTGATGATGACTGCCGCTAAGAATACGCCGACAAAGAGCGCTGCGGCTATCGATGCTATGATCAGCATCAGTGTAGATGATATATGCATGTCCCGAAAAACTTAAAGGTCAATTTTCTTTTGCGTTGCCTGTAGCCTCGGCGGAATACGTCCGTCCATATACTTTTGCCATCCGGCTGTCAGTATAATCAGCACCAGATATATCCAAGATGGATCTGACAGAAACAGCAACGACAGCGTGACATTTACGGCAATATTCAGGGCTATCCATTTCCATAGTCCCGCTTTCCTGAAATCGTACTCATAAAGCGACCCCGATGCCGCCACCTTTAGAGTTTCCAGTCCGCTCTCGCAGAGATACGCGCAATATGCCACCAATGTCGAAAACAGCAATGCCTCCGGCCTGCTGAAGGCGTCTGACAGATGAAAGAACGCCGCGAAACTCAGTGCCGCCACCCACAACAGCGCATGATCTATTGCAATGATATATTTATGTATGAAGTCATTCTGCTCCAGTGCCTTTTGAAGTCTTGCATCCATATCATTTACTGAAGTTACTGATTTAACAAATTCTTAGGTCACAATATATCACATCTCACGCAGAATTACTTTGTACCGCAACCTATTTTATTCTGATCTTTAATATGTTGGCAGAATAAGCGGGCACATTGAAGAGCACTTCATTGTCTTTTCCTTGCTTGATGCTTCCTGCTGCAGGGTATACATTACGGGGATCAGCGATTGTATTCTCATCGCTTCCTTTTGCAGAAGACAATTGAATAAGCTGGAGCGCATCATCCTTGCCTGAGTCTACCGCGCAATTTGACAGACGAACCACTCCGTCTGCATATCCATCTCCAACGTTGACCACCTTAACATACATTATCTTCGCATCGTCGTCGATAGTGGTCGACGCATAGACACCTTCATATGCACTTCCCTTCTGAGTCTTGCATGAAAGATCAAGCTTGCCGTCAATGTAACAATACACGCTATCACCTTCAACATCGACCTGCAAGTCATACCAGCGGTCGGCTTTTACGCTGAAACGATTGCCCCTGCACAATGGCACGCGGTTGCCGTCGATAGATTGCTCTACATTGTTTTGGGCATTTCCCCACCCGCCAACATTATACCATGAATAATTGTCAGGATTCTTATATCCGAACATAGCCATGAAACCTTCCGTGCCTGACAATTTCTTTGCCTGCACCTTGAATGTATATTTCTCAGCATCTATCTTAGCCGGGCAAACAATCATTGCAGGTTGCTGATTTCCCGTCTGAACTATTTCAGTTGCCGACACATCCCAGTTTCCATTCACTTTTTTCCAGTTGTCAAAATCGCTCAAGTCAATAATCTTGCCATCAATGATAAGCTGAGGATTACGAAATGCCGACTGAGTGCCCCATGTGGCATATCCTACATGAACAGAAGGGTCTTTCTCCTCTTCTGTCGGCTGAGGCTTTGTAAGATCATATGTCCAGTCGGTCTTTACGACCTGCTTGCCGATATTGTTGGCAAACAGCTGCTGGACATAATAGGAAGGAGTTCCCATCACCTTAGAAGAGTTGAAGCGGATCATATCAGGACGCCAACGCGCATCATTCTCATTCACAAATATCGGAGCATATGAGTTCATCACGACAACATCGGAATTGTTTTCCATACCCATCATATAGACAGCTTCTCCCAATGCGGCATTGAGATTACCAATGTCGCCAAAGTTGCTCGTGACAGCATACTCGCCGACATACACCTTATGCTTGGAGCGATCGTAGTCGTCATATTTGTTGAATCTGTCGGCAAACCATTTAGGATTGCGGTAGTAGTGTTCATCCACGATCTCCACCGGATAATCGTTGCGCCATGACGGATAGTCAGTAGCCCACGACTCGACATTCCCTATGCATTTCACATTAGGATATTTTTCCTTGATTGCATTGTAGAACTGTATGTAACGCTCCGGATAATGGTCGCTCTGATCGGAATTGTCGTCCATGTGGAAGTTGTAGTTCTCATTGCCGATCTCAATAAATTCCAGATTGAAAGGCTCCGGATGACCGTTTTCAGCACGCATCTTGCCATATTTGGTAGTGACATCCCCATTGGCATATTCAAGGGCATCCAGACACTCATCAATCCAATCTCCAATCTGATCATAGGGAGTGCAACCGCCATGCCAGATGCCGACATTCACTACAAACAGAGGCTTAGCGCCCAAGTCTTCAGCCAACTGCAGATACTCATGGTATCCGATACCGTCGCTCGTGCGATAGCCCCAGTTGACATTCTTATGTCCTTCCCGCTGCTCTATAGGGCCAATGGTGCGTTTCCATCTGAAAGCGTTGTCAGGATTTTCCTGGCCTTCAACAAAACATCCTCCGGGGAAACGCATGAAAGTAGGATTCATATCTGCAAGCATCTGAGCCAGGTCAGGGCGCATACCGTTCTCACGATTCTTGAATGTCGGAGGGAACAGGCTCACTACGTCGAGTTGAAACTGTCCGGGCTTGTCGGCAGTTAGAGTAAACTCTGCCTTGGGATCATCGGCTGTCGCCACAATAGTAGCTGTATATTTTTTCCAATCCTTGGATAAAGACAACTTAATTTCAGATTGTCCGAGATTTTGACCCTCCACAGACTGAAGGCGCGCCGTCACAGTTCCCTTATATTTTGTGTCACTCTTAGCCCAAAAGGATAGTTTGTAGGTAGCGCCCTTCACGGCATTTATGCCCCAGAATCCTTCATTGCGCACTCCGTCACCCGAACGAGAGAGAACGACATTCAGAGCGTTATGCTGGACATCGTTTAGCAAATCATTCTGAACCAAAGCTATCTGAGCATCCCCGACAGCATGCCAGTTGCATGGAGTAGTGTCATCTTCAAACGAACGGTTACGAATCAATTCTGCATACAGGCCGCCGTCGGCAGCATGGTTGATGTCTTCATAGAAAATGCCATAATGTGTAGGACTGACCAGAGGACCTCTCTGAGAAGCGTCGATGTCGATCACTACTTGTGCATTTAAGGCAGAAGGTAAGGCTAACAGCAAGCCTGCAAGGATTTGATTAGTTTTCATAAGAAATTGTATTGGGTAAAAACATCAGGAATGCAAAGGTAGTAAAAATAATTAAAAAAAAACTTCTATATTTATCAGATTTTCTGCAAAATTAATAAAAAATATAGAATTTCAATGTAACAAGCTTTTGTAGATTTTGTGGATTCACGGAATTATAGTAACTTTGTATGTGCATAGATCACATCCATGCCTTCCGCAGAAATCATGATCCAGAAGACATTCCGAAATATCGGCGATCTCATCACCCGGCTCTATCAGGATAAACGCCTGATAGCCGAGATGTTTCAGCACAGGCGTTCGATCGACTTCACCAGAGAAGACGCGCTTGCGCTGACCGATGAGTCACGGCTTGCAGTACTCATTAATTTCGGAGTGCTCCGGGAGGAAGGCAATCTGTTGGAAATCGAAGAGTCGTACCTCCAATTTTTCGAAGAAGTGCTTCTTGCCAACGAGGAGATCACCGGATCAGCCATTGCCGACCAACTCGACCTTCTTAAGGAAAACATCAAGTTCTACCTGATGGAGCGGGAGAATCCCATCCGCCAGATAAAATATATCCGGAAAGTCAAACGCTCGCTCCGCAGTATCGCCCAGCTCTCGGCACGAAATCTCATCGACCTGAAACGTAACGTCAACGACACCTTCAAGAACGAGCCCAACTACCAGATCAAACGCGAGAAACTTGAGAAATACCTTAAGAACATAGAGGAGATAAACCGGCTCATCAACTCGACACAGGAACTTCTCGACGCTGAAAACGCCACCTTCGAGCATTTCGCTCCCGACGAACAGCTCACCGCGATGATCATAAGCGTCCGCATCGAGCTCAACGAGGTGAGCCATGCCATAATAGAACAACAGAGCGTAATCCGCGACTACCTGCACCGTATCGACCGCCAGGACCGTATGATCAAGAAGATAAGGCGACTCAAAATGCTGAAGGATCAGTTTCTCTGGAAATCAGCCACCGACCTCTACCCACTCCTGGAGAAGAAAAGCGACCTTTTCCTCGATCCACTGCCCCCGACAGCACTAAGACCATCACTTTCATTCCTGCGCCAGACAGATGACGGATCTGCCATACTCTCCGATGCAAGGAAGAGTATTGCCAAAACCATACACACCGGCATCAAGGGACCTTCGCCCCTTACTGAGGAAGACCTTAACGCCAGTCCACTGATCGAGCAATATGTGGATCCGGAAATCTTAGCAGAAGAGTTCTTTCTTTCTGACACGGATCTCTTCTCATTCGTAGTCGGATATGAGTTCGAATTCCCCCAGACTCTCGGGCAGCGTCTGGAACATTATACAGTGATCGCCCAGCGTTATGTCGACAAACTTATGTTCACTGACGAGTGGCGTGACTACGAGACACTCTCCTACCCAATAATCCTATCTGCAAATCCAGCAAAATGAAATACCTCAAACAGGTCTACGACCGCCTTATACGTGGCAACTTCATATCGCGCGACAGTCTGTCGGAAACACAAAGGCAGATGTATCGCGACATTGATCAATGCAACGGCGAATACACCGACTTTTTTGAAAGCATCGGTTTCAATATTGAAGAGGGCGACGGTTACTTCTACCTTGCCCGGGCCGAAAGCAGGACAGAACTCACAAAGAAACTCGAACGCTACGGCCACTGGATAGACGTGCTCGACTTCCTGAAGGCATGGGAACCTATCTTCAGTCCCGGCTACCGATTCCGACTCTCTCGGCTGCAGCATGCCATCGACATAGACATTGAACTGAAAGAGAAGGTGGGGACTCTCTATGAAAACAAAGAGCGGCCTTCAGAAATAGCCGCCCGCCTGCTCGATGAGCTCAGCCGCTCGGGATTCATCGAGACCATAGACGAGACTACGGAGGAGTACCAAGTGACAAACGCCTTCCTCTATCTGGAGGAAATCGTTGGAATGCTGACATTTGAAGAAACAGAAGAGACAGAAGATGAGACAGCTCAGTAAGATCATATTCATCAATAGCGCGAATATCCGCTATGCTGAAGTTAAGGTAGACGGCAACGTTCATTTCACCGGCACGCAGGGTGTCGGAAAGAGCGCTGTGCTTAGGGCGTTGCTATTTTTCTACAATGCAGATCCCGCCCGACTCGGCATACGCAAACAGGGACAAAAGAGATTTGACCAATTCTATCTGCCTCACAGCAGTTCATACATCATATATCAGGTAGAACGCGAAGGTGACCGACCGTTTTCCGTGATCATGTCACGCCAGAATTCACGTGCGGTCTACCGCTTCGCGGACGGCCCGTTCCTCCAAGAATGGCTCATCGATGAGTCAAAACGTGTCGTTACAGATCCCGCCGAAGTGAAACGGCGCGTCAAGAAGACCGGCTTCGACATCAGCAACATCATTTCAAACTATTGGGAATATCTTGACATAATCTACGGCAACCCCCACGCCAAGATCCAACGTATGTATTCACGCTATCATCTGCTGAGAAGCGTGAAATACGATAACCTTCCCCGCATCATATCCAATGTATTCCTCAACGAGAGGGTTGACGCCCAATTCATTAAGGAGACCATCATACAGTCGATGGGCGACTCCGAGCCGTCGATCCATCTCAAGGTCTATGCCCGGCAACTTGCGCATTTCGCTGAGGAATATCAGGACGTGAAGCTATGGTCGGAGAAAAATAAGAAAGGGGAAAACGCCACCCTTAAGAATGCCGCCAGCCTCATCGCAACCGGCAACTCGCTTCATGGCTTCCGGAGCTATCTCTCGCAGCTCTCAGGAAACCTCCGCTTCGCCATGGACGACGCCGAGAGGACACTGCCAACGATCAACAAGGAAATCGAGGAGATATCTGCAAGGCTGGCCAAGACGAAAGAGGATCTGAAGAAACTACGCGATGAATACAACTCAAAGAAAGATGTCCTCAACCGCCAACAAGGAGCAGTGGCCGACAAGATAAAGCATGCCCGGGAGTTACAGAAACACTACGCCGACAGGGGAATAGAGGCTAAACTGCGCCTTGAGGAAGAAAAAGGGAAACTGGAGCTTGAGCGCGACCGTCTGATTGCAGAGATCGACCTTCTCGTAAAGAAGGCCGGAGACGTGCAGTCAAGATTCCAGACCCTGATGAGAGAGGTCAGCAATACTCATGAACGCATGGAGATGGAAGTCGGGAGGAAGATAAACGACCGTCAAGGCCAGCTCAATGAAGAGCTCGCAGCATTGCGTAAGGAAACAGACACCCTAATGGCAACTGAATCAGAAAAATGGAACGAAGAGGAAGAAAGGATACGCACACATGCCGAACTCATCAACGAGAATATCCACGCTAAGGATATCCGCATCAATGAAGTGCAACTCTCCGCCCCATATGCCGAAGAAATCAGAAAAGCCGATGAGCATCTCCGAGACCTTCGCCATAAGGAGATGGAACTGAAGGCGACGGAGGACTTCCTTGCCAGCAAGGCGGAGGCAATCACCAGCGCAATTGAAAACGAAAGACTTAAGACAGAAGCGGAATATGCATCCATATTTACCCCTATGCTACGGGAGATTGAAGACATCAAGACTGAGATTGCAGCCGAAAACAGCCTGCTTGACAGGTCGAAGGGTTCTCTGATCGAATGGCTTGAATCTAACGTGCCCGGATGGACCGACACCATCGGGCGCGTGGCGGATGAAAAAAACGTGCTTTACAACACGGAACTCAAGCCATCGCTTTCCGGTTTCTTCGGAGAAGGAGACGGGAGTCTATTCGGTGTGAACATCGATCTCTCCCAACTGCCGGTAAAAGTCAGAAGTCCTTTCCAAATCCGGGAAAACATAGGGCTGCTGCAAGAGCGCCTTGATGCCGCACTGCACCGTATGCAAGCAAAAACGGACGAAAAGGATAATGAGATAAAGAAAGCCCGTACACGCATGATGGCGCAGCTCAATTCCGTCAACAAAGAGAAAGACGAGACAAGAGGGGCAATAATGATGATGCCCCAACGCATCGACCGCGCCACCGTCAGTCTCAACGACCTTCAAACCAAGTCAAAGCAAGAGAAAGAGAAAATACTCAAACTGCTCACTGAAGAGAAAGAGCGGCTACAGACCGAATTGCTGAAGGACAAAGACAGTCTCTCGACCGTAAAAGCGAAAGCACTCAAGGGGCATCAGGCTTTAGAGAAGAAACGTATGGAAAAGGAGAAAGCACTCCGCAAGGAGTGTGATCTCTTTGTGGAAAGGCAACGCGAAGAGATAGCCAAAAGCAAGGTTTGGCTGGAGGCGGAACTGAAAGCGCTTGAGGAAAAACAGATGGAGGCCATGAAGAAGGAGGGAGTGGACACCGCAATGGTGCAGGAAAAGCAGCTCTCACTCCTGAAAGTCAAGGACACTCTGAAAGAAATAGACACCAACCGCACCATTATAGTCGAATATCGCAAAGACAAGCGTGACTACATAGACCGCATCGAGGAGTTCAAAGCCCAAAAAGAAGGCATTGAATCAAAACTGAGTTCTCTTTCCGAAAAACATGATGCCGCCTTCAGGAAGAAGCAGGAGGAAGAAAACCTGTATGCCTCACAACTGACGAAGTTCAGGCAACGCAAGGATGGACTGAAGCAGGATCTTCAGGAGGCAGTCCATTTCCTTGAGTCATCGGCTGCGTCCACAGGCATAAAGGAGACTACTCCACTGGCTACCACCGACGGTTGCCGCGTGATAATCCGGAATATCCATGACACCATCGGAAAGATCACCAAGGGCTTCGAAAACCTCAAGAAGGAGGTCAATGCCTTCCGCCAGCCGTTCTCTTCACGTAATACCTTCGGCTTTCCAGACCGGTTCTCGTCAGACAGCGATTATCTGGCATATGCCACGAGCGTAAGGGAGTTTGTGGAAAACGACAAGATACGCGACTATCAGGCAGTATCCAACTCAATCTATAAGGATGTGCTGGGCCTTATATCGCGCGAATACTCTACCCTTGCAGAACGGGAGTCGGAGATACAGAAGGTGGTCAACGAAGTGAACCGCGATTGTGCCCAAAGGCAATTTGCCGGAGTAATCCGCAAGATTGAAATCAGCCTCAACAGGAGCGACAGTGCGGTGATCCGTACGCTCCAGCATATACATGAGTTCTGGAGCAAAAACAGTATGGAGATAGGTGAAGCGAATCTGTTTGCCTCCCTGGAGGGTGGTGCCGGGAGCAATACGGAAGCAGTGGAATGGCTGCGTCGTCTTTCCGACCTCATCAAGGAGCATGAAGATCTTGACGAGATCACCCTCTCAGACAATTTCTCGCTGAAGATCCGTGTCGATGAGAACGGCAACAACACCGGCTGGAGCGACAACCTGAAGAACGTAGGCTCGGAAGGGACTGACATTCTTGTGAAAGCCATCATCAATATTCTGCTTATCAATGTATTCAAGAAGCGCTCAGGAGGCCGGAAGGATGAAGATGGATTCCGCATCCACTGCATGATGGATGAAATCGGGAAGCTTGCGGAGGAAAACATAAAGGGTATCGTAGACTTTGCCAACGCACGCGGCATCTATATAGTCAATTCAGCCCCCAAGGTACACAGCCCCCTCTCCTACCGCTACATATACCTTCTCAACAAGGACTCTGCCGCAAACACCTACATACACCCGGTACTCTCAAACCGTAAAAATCCTGAAAAATGAGACTGTCGGATGGACTTTTGAAGAAAATCCGGATGCTGCTGGCTGGAGAAGCACTCACTGCCAGCACATTGAATGCCGACTGGGTAGATATTTTGGTGGAAGAAGGTGTCTTGGTCCGGGAGTTCCAGAAATCCCGCCAACGCTACCGTATCTCAGACCGCAATGCTTTTGTGTCGGCTCTTGAAGATATCGACGAGAGGTTCCGGAATGTGAATCTCCTGACCGGGAATATGGAAAGCCTTACAGGTAGAAGCCTACAGGCTGCTGAGACAGGCGATTCCAAGACAGTAATATGTAGGAGCTGTCCCGGATTTCCGGTCAACAGCTATGAGCCTATAGCGTGTCGGCTGAGGGGGCGGGAATATATTGTCGCTCCCGAACCGGGCACTTTCACCTTTATCAGCGACTGGAAAAATTTTCAGATTCCGGAGAATGTGACGGTAATCGGTATTGAGAATATGGAGAATTTCCGACTTATCCGTGATCAGAGACCTTTTTTTGATACACTGACAGGAGGAGGGCCTATACTGTTCGTATCCCGTTTTCCTCAGTCAAAGGACCTTAGGGAATGGCTGAAAGAAATCACCAACCGATACATACATTTCGGTGACTTCGATCTTGCCGGAATCAGTATCTACGAGACAGAGTTTGCCGTACACATAAGAAGCAACAATGGAGAGCAACAGCGTTGCTCCATGTTCATACCTTGCGATATTGACGAAAGACTGCGCAACGGAGTAAAGAAACGCTATGATGACCAAATGCCGAAATACAGCTCCCTATCGTCGCCCGATCCCGATGTGCAGAGGCTTATTGACCTAATCCACAGACATAGACGCGGATATGACCAGGAAGGATATATACTGCGTCATCCCATATCTTAGCTAGACAAGTTGCATTATTTCTTTGGATTTTATCCGAAACAGCGACCATATTCCTTTGGATTTTGTCAAAAATATATTAATTATTCCTTTGGATTTTTACAAGACATTGATTATTTATGACGAATGAGAGGCAGGTTCATGGCAGTTGTATGTCGACACACAATTATCAGACTCCGAGAACTATGGAGGGGGCGATATTAAGTTTCTGGCTTATGGTTCTTGCCTGATTAAGGGTAGGCTGCTTTTTACCCGACAAATATTCACATACCCGAGAAGGATTCACTCCGATTAATTTCGCAAGGGCAGCTTGAGTGAGTCCCATCTCATACATGCACAGTTTTATCATGTCGACCAATGACGGTTCACCGATAGCGAAATGCTCGTCGGAATAGTCAGCTACAAGTCCGGAAAGCAATTCAAGCTCCATACTATATGGATCATTCAGCGGAGTATCGTCTTTTACATGGGGTAACAATTCCTCCACTCTCGCAAGTGCCCAACGATATTGGGCTTCATTTTCTATTTTAGTCATAACTTAACTCCTTTTATATTGTTGAACAATCAATCTTATCATATTCTTCATGCGTTCCGATAAACCGAATATACACCCATTTGATAGTAAATTTGATAACCACGACAAGACGATGATGTTTGTCGTTTTCAGTCGAGGGTCTGGACTCCCCCGCCGTTGACCATCAGGGTCTGGCCGGAAATCCATGGTGACATGGGAGAGGCAAAGAAGAGGACAGCCTGTGCGATATCCGATACCTCGCCGAGCCGATGGATTGGAGTGTGCGAGAGCATACGGGCCTCTATCTCAGGAGTCATGACTCCAGCCAAGGCTGCTGTGCGTGTCGCACCGGGACCGACACAGTTGATGCGGATACCCATCGGTCCGAAATCATGCGCTAAGTTGGCCGACATATGGTTGAGGGCAGCCTTTGTGGATGCATAGATGGCTATACCGGGACTATGGTTGATGCTGCTCATCGACGATATGTTGACGATGCTGCCATAGCCTGCCTTCTCCATATGCGGAGCGGCGAGCTGGCAGAGACGCCAAGGCGCGAACACATTCATAGAATATATCCTCTCGACGTATGCCCTGTCGATCCTGGATGGACTCTCAGTGCCGCCACCACCTCCTCCGGCGTTGTTGACAAGGATGTTGATCTTGCCGTAGGTCTTAAGCGTAAAGTCTACAAGTGCTACAAGGTCATCATCTACAAGCACATTGCAGGAGCAGGGCGTTGCCTCGCCTCCGGCAGCCTTTATAGTCGCCACTATGTTTTCCGCCTTGGAAAGCGTACGGTTGCTCACTACCACCTTGGCGCCTGCAGCGGCAAGGATCTCGGCGCATCCGGCGCCAATTCCGTCACCGGCACCCGTGACTATCGCCACCATACCGGTCAAATCAAGTAATTCCTGTGGTCTCATGCATTTCCAACGCAGTAACCTATGTTTAAGTTCACCGCTCAATCCAAGTCATTAGCCATAATTTCTAATTTTCGGGTTTTATTCAGACACATAACTCACATCTAGAATCATATCTCTTTTCGTATGTGAGATAATTTTGTTAACTTTACACCATAATCAATTATTAATTGAGAATTTGAGTGAATGATCTGAATATATGGATAAGGTCGACAAAAAGAAATTTCCTCGGCGATGATAGGCTCACACCCGGCTCGTGAGAACAAACCGGACATAAGCCGACAATTGGAGTCGGAGGGTAGCAACGTGGATGTAACAAAACTCACATCATCTCATTATCCCATTATAAAGAATACTTCTTTAGTCATAAGACTTTTCAGTCTT
>JAIDUH010000179.1 GCA_029060285.1 Muribaculaceae bacterium
TTTGACGTAGTATAGAGCTGTTCAAGATAGAATTTTCATAGAATTATAATAACCTCTAACCCTTAACCTTATAACCATCAACTTTCGCTTGCGAAAGTTGAATTTTCTAAAGTTGGGTCTTCTCTACAATTTTGCCGTCAAAGAGGTTTATGACACGGTGGGTGTAGGCGGCGTCGTGCTGAGAGTGGGTCACCATTACGATTGTGGATCCTTCGCGGTTCAGTTCCGTAAGAAGTTCCATCACTTCTTTGCCATTTACAGAATCAAGGTTTCCGGTAGGTTCGTCTGCCAAGATAAGTTCAGGCCTTGTGACAACTGCGCGAGCTATTGCAGCGCGTTGTTGTTGACCGCCGGAGAGTTGTTGAGGAAAGTGCTTTGCGCGATGCTCGATATTCATTCGTTTGAGAGCCTCTTTCACCCTCTCTTTCCTCTCTTTAGCCCCTAACTTGAGATATTTGAGGGGAAGTTCTACATTTTCCTCGATGTTGAGTTCATCGATAAGGTTGAAGTTCTGAAACACGAATCCGATCTTCCCCTTGCGGAAAGCAGTACGGTCCTTTTCCTTAAGATTGGTGACTTCTGTTCCATTAAGTGAGTATTTTCCCTCTGTTGGATTGTCAAGAAGTCCGAGGATATTGAGAAGAGTTGATTTTCCGCAACCGGAAGGACCCATTATCCCTACGAATTCTCCTTTGTTGATATCGAGTGATATACCGCGGAGAGCTAAGGTCTCCACTTCGTCTGTACGGAATGTCTTGGTGAGGTTTTCTATCTGTATCATATGTTTTAAGAAGTTTAGATGGTTTAAGAAGTTTATTTGAGTGAATATATTGGGTTGGTGTTGGCTGCCTTATAGCATTGGATCACAACTGATGCAAAGCATATAATTATGGCAAGGAGGGATGCCACTGCATATATCCACCAGTAGATGCTAATGCGGTAGCTGAATTGCGATAGCCAATCGTTCATGACAAAGTAGATGATAGGAATTGACAACACAGCTGCAACAAGAACGAAAAGCATAAACGGTCTGATCAGTTTTACCATTACTTCAGGGCTTGTTCCTCCCATCACTTTGTGAACTGCGATGTCGGCTGAACGCTGCCGAACATAGTAAGTGCTCATTGCCATGAGTCCAAGCATAGAAACCATAATAGCAATCAAGGCAAAAATTGTAAGAATCATTGACAATCTTTCCTGATATTCAAAATCTTCTTCTATCTGTTGGCTAAGGTATGGTAGACCAAATACGGAGGCAGACAATTCTTTAGAATATACATTCTCAAACACTTCTCTTACTTGCTCAAGTGCTTGCTGACGATCTCCTGTCGTTTTAATATTTACATCCCAGGGGATAAAACGTTGGTCTGCAAATAGTGGTGCCACTATTATTCTCACAGGATGTTGATAGGTCAAAATATTACCTATCTTGAAATCTTCAACGATTCCTGCAATCGGCTGTCTCTCGTCAACACTTGGATAATCTGTTGCATTTTCATCAAGACCGAGTTCATTTATAGCTTGCATATTTAAATAGTGTTTGGGGTAAGAAGCAGTTTCATTGTCTTTTTTTATTTTCAATCCAAACAAATCCATAAACACAGAGTCCACGACAAATTCTTGGAAAGAAATAGTTCGTCCTTCATACTGGAATGTATTGTTGTTGCCTCTGTTATGTGGCTCACCGGCTGAAAAGCTAACATTTTCAACGCAACTCAACTTTAGAAGTTCTTCTTTGAAAAGCTCTGCATCTTTCTCTTTATTTTCCGTAAATTGAAAAGCTATGCTGATAATTCCATCCGGATTGTATCCGAGCGGAGCATCAATCAAATGTCGCACCTGAAGATACATCGTCAAGGCAGATGCAATCATGACAATAGTGGCTACATTCTGTATCACAATAAAAATTTTTCCGAATATCATATTTGATTTCCTGCGGAAAGCTCCTTTTACAGCTTCTATCGGTTTCATAGATGAAAGCAGCAAAGCTGGAATGATCCCGGATGTAAGGCTCATAATTAAAAGGGCTGCAACAAGGAAAATTACTGTGGTGAAGTTAATGCACCCTGCAATATCAATGGGTGTCTTGAGAAGTGCTGAGGCATATGGTTGCATCAAAAAGGCGAGTGCGATACCCAAAAACATCGAAAAGGCACAAAGTATGGTACTCTCTGCTATGAGTCGCCACATGATCTGCATTCGTTCTTCTCCAAGCAAGCGGCGAGTAGCCATCTCTTTAGCACGTTTTCCTGCAAGAGCTACGGTAAGATTGATATAGTTCATTATGGCAAAAAGCAATATGACAATACCAACACTGAACAGTAGTTTAATCATTTTTTTGTCGCCAAAATTGACATGTCCTGAACTGGCTTCATCAAAATAGCTGTCTTTGAATGGGAAAAGCTCAAGTTGTATATTATCCTCAGGAAGGTTCAGGATCCAATAATCTTTTTTTACAGCATCATTATATTCTTTTTTCTTTTTGGTCAGATCATGTCCTTCTTTTGCAAGCAATATGAGGTTAGATCCGGTAGCATTTCCCATTCTATTGTCAACCAATGACCAGTTGACATACTTCATCATAGAGAAATTCAGCAACATGTCGACTGGTTTTTTATCCCAAGTCATAAAAGCTGTATTCTTCATCGGTTCCATAACACCGGCTACCACGAAGGGTTCTTCTTCGATGTTGAATACGATGCTTTTTCCCATTGGATCGCCATCACCCCAGACTTTGCGGGCATATTCCTGTGTCACGACAATATTCGATGGATTGTCAAGTACTGTTTTGGGATCGCCTTGAATGAGCATGAAGTCGAATATGTCATAAAAGGTGGAATCTACAAAATAGCAGTTCGTCGCTATCTGTTTTCCATCATAGTCAAGCCAACGGCTGTTTCTAAAAATACCCGTTGATGATTCGATTTCCGGGAACTTGTCTTTAAGAAGAAACTGTAGATACCAATGGCTACCCATAGATTTGTCTCCATCGAAGTTTAATCCGAGATAGTACATGCGGTCAGCCTTGGAATGCTGCTTGTCGATATGGCTTTCTTGCCATGTGTAGCATCCAATCAGCACCACAAACATCATGCTGATTGCCAAGCCAAACACATCAATTGCTGTGTAGGCTTTGTTTCTGGTAAGAAATTTAAAATACGATTTCATATTCTTTAATTAAGTTTCGCAAGCTCAACTTAAAGGTTATTAGTTAAAAGGTTATAGGGTTTTGACGTTTTAAAGAGTCGTTTGATATAGAATTTTTTAGATGGAATTAATAACCTTATAACCCTCAACTTTCGCTTGCGATAGTTGAATTGTTTATTTGAGTGAATTAATCGGATTGATATTGGCGGCTTTACTGCACTGGCTTACCACAGATATGAAGCAGATTATTATGGCGAGCATGGCAGAGGAGGCGTATATCCACCAATATATTTCGATGCGGTAGCTGAACTGAGAGAGCCAGTCGTTCATCACGTAGTATATGATCGGGATGGATATGACGGCGGCAATCAGCACGTAGTTCATGAAGGTTCTAACCAGTTTTGTAAGGACTTCTTCGCTTGTTCCCCCCATCACCTTATGTATCGCGATGTCTTGCGAACGCTGGCGGACATAATATGTGCTCATGGCTGTAAGGCCAAGAATGGAGAGTATGATGGCTACAATGGCGAAAACGGTAAGGATTGTCGATAGATTCTTCTGATAGTCAAAATCCTTCTCAATCTGCTGGGTTAGGAAAGGCATTTCTAAGGCTGAGTCCGCAAGGTCTTTGGGATAGACCTTTTCAAATGTTTCTTTAATGCGCTCGATTGCCTGTTGGCGGTCGCCGGTAGTTTTGATTAGCAGGTTCCAGGGCCAGAAATCTTCAAAAGGTTTTGCCTCGATGATACGGACGGGAGATTGATTGCTCAGGATGTTTCCTATCTTGAAGTCGGAGACTATTCCCGCTATTGGAATCCTATCGCCTGAAAGAACATAATGCGTGGCATCATCGTCAAGTCCAAGCTCACTGATAGCCTGCATGTTGAGATAGTGTTTGATTCCTGACGCATGATTAAGTTCTTTCTTCATATTGAATCGTAATATGTCAAGAAAGACTGAATCAGCCACGAACTCCCGAAAGGATATGGTTCGGCCATCCTGCGTCACGGTGTTATTGTTTCCACGTTGATGAGGTTCACCCATAGAGAAGCTTACTTTCTCTACGCATGACAGCTTCATTAGTTCATCCTTGAAAAGCATGGCGTCGTTCGCTAAGTTTTCTGTAAATTGAATCGGAATCTTGACGATACCTTGAGGATCATATCCCAGCGGTGCTTCTATCAGGTGGCGCACCTGAAGATACATGGTCAGCGCACATGCCACCATGACGATTGTGGTGACGCTCTGGATTACGATGAATGTTTTTCCGAAAATCATATTTGATTTCCTGCGCAACTCTCCCTTTACAGCTTCAATAGGTTTCATTGCAGAGAGCATCAGGGCCGGGATTATTCCAGAAACGACGCTCATGACCATCAGCACCAGAATCAAGATAGAGACTGTCATTGCGTTGACACATCCCGTGATGTCAATCGGTGTATTAAGAACGGCGGAAGCATATGGCTTCATGATGAACGCGAGAGCTATGCCAACCAGCATCGAGAACGCGCACAAGACCGTGCTTTCCAGGATCAACCGCCACATAATATGATGCCTGTCTTCTCCGAGCAGACGTCTGGTGGCCATTTCCTTTGCGCGTTTTCCCACAAGCGCGACAGTGAGGTTGATATAGTTCATAATTGCGAAAAGAAGAATGACAAGCCCTACTCCGTACAGTAGCCTGACAAGCTTCCGATCGCCGGAATTGGCATGGCGCGGGGTGATTTCTGAAAAATAGCTCTCTTCGAAGGGGTAAACCTCTATATGTCCGTCCATACCGGGCAGTTTCAGAGGCCAGAAATCGTTTTTCACCGCTTCCTCTATCTCTTTCTTCTTTTTAATGAGATCGTGTCCTTCTTTAGCAAGCAGTATGACATTGGCATCTCCAGCATTGTACATTTCTGTGCTGACCAGCGACGAATTGATGTGTTTGAGCATACTGAAGTTTACCAGCATATCCACCGG
>JAIDUH010000018.1 GCA_029060285.1 Muribaculaceae bacterium
GCCGTTTCCATGACGGCGCAAAGTTCTTCTGTAGCTTCCACTAATGTTTTTGGGTGTTTGCAATTGTCGCAGTTGCCACAATTGTCATTTTCATAGTTTTCACCGAAATAATGCAAGAGAATACGCCGTCTGCATACCGACGACTCGGCATACGCTGCTGTCTCAGCAAGCAATTGGCGACCAATCTCCTGTTCGGCTGGGGTTTTGGAGAGCATAAGTTTGTCAAGTTTCTGAAGGTCTTTACGTGCGTAAAAAGCTATACACCTTCCTTCGCCTCCGTCGCGGCCGGCACGGCCGGTCTCCTGGTAGTATCCTTCCAGACTCTTTGGTATGTCGTAATGAATGACATATCTTACGTCCGGCTTGTCAATTCCCATCCCGAAGGCTATCGTCGCTACTATGACGTCGACTTCCTCATGCAGGAATGCATCCTGGTTTTCACTTCTTACGTTGGCCTCCATACCTGCATGGTAGGGCAAGGCCCTGATATTGTTGACCTTCAGAAGCTCTGCCATCTCTTCCACTTTCTTTCTGCTCAGGCAATATATAATGCCGCTTTTGCCCTTTTGCTGCTTTACGAAGCGGATGATATTGGCATCGATGTCTTTTGTCTTTGGTCTTACTTCATAATAAAGGTTTTCTCTGTTGAAACTTGATTTAAATACTTTTGCCTCAAGCATCCCGAGATTTTTCTGAATGTCATGTTGCACTTTTGGGGTGGCGGTAGCTGTCAAGGCTATCACCGGCCGATTGCCGACTCTCGAGATGATCGGGCGGATCTTCCTATATTCCGGGCGGAAGTCATGCCCCCATTCCGATATACAATGCGCCTCATCCACTGCAAAGAACGAGATCTTTACACTACGCAAAAAATCAACATTATCTTCCTTCGTCAATGACTCCGGTGCTACATATAGTAGCTTGGTGCGACCTTGAGCTACATCTTTCTTTACATTCTCAATCGCAGCCTTTGATAATGTAGAATTCAGAAAATGAGCTACTCCATCATTTTCAGCAAAATTGCGTATTGCATCCACCTGATTCTTCATCAGTGCTATGAGAGGAGAAATCACAATTGCAGTCCCTTCCGACATTAATGCAGGAAGCTGATAACACAGAGACTTGCCTCCGCCGGTCGGCATAAGCACAAAGACATCATCCCCCTCAAGGAGAGACTGGATGATCTCTTGCTGCTGACCTTTGAAGGTACTGAACCCAAAATGCAGTTTCAGGGCTTTTTTGAGGATTTCTGTGTCTGCCATTGTTGTCAAGGATTGAGGAGCGGACGTGCCGCTTGGATGGATAGATACACAAAATTACTGATTTTTTTTGTAACTGCAAATATTTTTCTGAAAAATCATAATATTTTTTATTCATTCATTTATGCCTCCCCTTCGGAAACATCTTCCTCATGCGTAAGATAACTTTATCCACAAGTCCTGAACATATCACTATAGTCGTGGCAACAACTATCAGCAAACCTCCTATAATATCTTGAACCGTAATGGGTTGACCCAACACCCACACACTTAGCACGACTGCCGAGACTGGCTCCAATGCCCCTAATATAGCTGTGGGGGTGGATCCTATCAATTGAATTGCCCTTGTGGTGCATCCAAGTGATATGACGGTAGGTATCACTGCCAATGCGAGAAGATTCAGCCAACCCCAATTCTCCGACGGCATTGTCAATTCGCTTCCACATGATATCATCCCGATATATACAAGGCTGCCCCACGCAAGCACATAGAAAAGAAGTTTTGTAGTCGGAATATTCTTCACGCTATTTGATACATTGACCATTACTATATAGAGAGCGTATGTCAAGGCTGACAACATCACAAGCAGACATCCAAAGAAACTCAGCGTCGCATCTCCCTGCGGCTTCATTAAGAGCATCAGCCCTGCCCCCATCACTACAAGGCATATCACTGTAGATATACTGAATTTCTCATGGAAAAACATTATCATCATGACAGCCACCATCACCGGATAAACAAAAAGCAACGTCGATGCAACACCTGAATTCATATAGTTATAGCTCTCGAAGAGTGTCAACGACGACAATGCCATAAGCACACCAAGAATCATAGTAGGCACTATCTCCTCTTTTTTCAGGGCAAACGACTTTCCTCTCACTGCCATGATGATCGCAAGGATGGGTATACCCAAAAGATACCTGAAAAGGAGCACCGACACCGCATTCATGCCATGCTCATAGAGAGGCACTGCAAATGCTGGATTCGTGCCATAGGCTGCCGCAGCAAGAGCTGCAAGGGAATATCCCTTAATTTTCGATGCATAGTTCATAATTCACAATTCATATTGAAGTTGTTTCGACTTATTTTTTTATTAAGATTTCGTCAGCTTTGCGAGCAGATTTCGCTTCATGAAGA
>JAIDUH010000180.1 GCA_029060285.1 Muribaculaceae bacterium
AGCGGAAGACGAGGTTCGAACTCGCGACCCTTAGCTTGGAAGGCTAATGCTCTACCAACTGAGCTACTTCCGCATTTTCAGTTTGTGGGCGAAGATGGATTCGAACCACCGAAGGTATCAACCAGCAGATTTACAGTCTGCCCCATTTGGCCACTCTGGTATTCGCCCAAATTTTCATTGTTCTTGAGCCTCTTGTCGGATTCGAACCAACGACCCCGAGATTACAAATCACGTGCTCTGGCCAACTGAGCTAAAGAGGCATTGTTTAATTCTTTTTCAGGTCTTTTTCGCCGTCTCTTGGCGCTCATTCCCGAAACCGAGTGCAAAGTTATAACTTTTTTTTGACTCCACCAAATTTTTCTTCAAAAAAAATACGTGCGGGCGCTATTTTTTTTTGACCCGCACGCCTCTCAAGTCTCTCATTTATTATATAAGCCGTTAATGCTTAACGAAATATCACTTTTTACTCTACGGTCACCGATTTTGCAAGATTTCGCGGCATATCTACGTCCTTCCCCTTATTGATGGCTATATAATATGACAGCAACTGCAAGGGGACACTCGTGATGATGGGAGTCAGACACTCAGGGACGTCTGGCACCTCGATCACATGATCGGCGATGTTCTTTATCTCGGTGTCTCCTTTCGTGACAATGGCTATGACACTTCCGTGGCGGGCTTTCACCTGCTGCACATTGTTGACGATCTTTTCATAGAGATGGTCGTTGGGCGCTATGATCACGGTCGGCATCTCGGCATCTATAAGTGCTATTGGGCCGTGCTTCATCTCGGCCGCCGGATATCCCTCCGCGTGAATATATGAAATCTCCTTGAGCTTCAATGCGCCCTCAAGAGCCACTGGATAACTGTAGCCTCGTCCTAAATAAAGGAAGTTGTGGGCATACGTGAAAATCAGGGAAAGTCGCTCTATCTGATCGTTTAGTTCAAGCGTCTGCTTGACATAATCGGGAATTTTCAATATCGACTCCCCTATCTTCTCAAGTTCTTCTTTCGGCATAGTGCCCTTCAGCTCGGCTATAGCCATGGCAATCAGTGTCAACACCATCACCTGGCCGGTGAACGCCTTGGTGGATGCAACCCCAATTTCCGGGCCTACATGTATGTATGTGCCGGAATCGGTGTTGCGCGGGATCGAACTGCCTACGACATTGCTGATGCCGTAGACATACGCTCCTGCGTCATGCGCCATTTGGATCGCTGCCAATGTGTCGGCAGTCTCGCCGCTTTGCGACACTGCAATCACGATATCCCTATCGTCAAGCACAGGATTACTGTAGCGGAATTCACTTGCATACTCCACTTCCACCGGTATGCGGCACATATCCTGAATCAGATATTTCCCGATCAGGGAAGCGTGCCATGACGTACCGCATGCCACGATGATGATTCGTTTTGCCTTCAGGAATTTTTCCTTGCTGTCCAGGACTCCACTCACTATGATGTTTTTTCCTCCGTCAATCACACGCCCGCGGATGCAATCAAGGAGCGTGGAGGGTTGCTCGAAGATTTCCTTCAACATAAAATGAGGGTATCCCCCTTTCTCAAGCTGAGAAATGGAGAATTCAAGCTTCTTGACGTCTACTGCCGTCTCTTCATCATTAAGGTTGATAAGCTTGAGCGGAGACACCTTCGAAACAATAGCTATCTCATTATCCTTGACATAGACCACGTCTTTAGTGTATTCCACTATAGGGGTTGCGTCGGAAGCAAGGAACATTTCACCTTCTCCTATTCCTATGACAAGCGGAGAACTCTTCCTCGCTGCGATGATCGTGTCAGGATTATTCTTCTCTATCACAGCTATGGCATATGCTCCTACCACCTGCCTCAAAGCTTCCTTGACAGCATCCAACAAAGAGCAGTTGTTGTGCGTCCTCACATACTCTATAAGCTGCACGAGAACCTCGGTGTCTGTTTCCGACTGGAATTTACACCCGTTTTGTATCAGGGCATCTTTGAGCACCTTGTAATTCTCGATGGTCCCGTTGTGGACAAGCGCTATTTCCTCATCCTCGCTGAAATGAGGATGAGCATTTCTGTCTGACGGCTCTCCGTGCGTCGCCCATCGCGTATGAGCTATGCCTGTGCCTCCTGCTGTATCCTTGTCCTTGCAGTAATCCTCGAGATTCGAAACTTTTCCACGCGACTTATACACGTTGAGATTCCCTGCCGGACTCACTAAAGCGACTCCGGCACTGTCATATCCTCTATATTCCAGCCGGTGAAGTCCCTTGATAAGAATATCGTAGGCATTCCTGTCGCCTACATACCCTACTATTCCACACATATTCGTAAGTTTTATAAATGTCTGTTATAAAATTGGAGAACACTCTCGATTTTGCGATGGAACATCTCTGTCTTTCCAACGGATATTCATCACTCTTTATTGTATGGCTCATCAGATATTTGAACCTTCAGTTACACTTTCCGTATTCAAGACATCATCCCTGTGAGCTACCAGATATTCCCATGCTGCATCGTGGTCGTTAGGTATCAGACCGTCAAGGATGGCATCCTTCACCATCTGCTTCAATCTCGATATCTCTTGCGAAGGAGGAATCCCGAGTCGCTCCATGATTTCATTTCCGTTGATCGGATTTTTCCATTTCCGGTAGTCATCGGCAGCCTCGATTTCCTTCATTCTCTCCCTAAGAGCCATGAATCCGTCAAGTGCCGACTTCACCTTGACGGGATTGCGCGAGGTCAAGTCAGACTCCGCAAGTATCATAAGGTCTTCTACGTCCTCGCCGGCATCCGTCAGCAACCGTCTGACCCCGGAATCGCTTACTCCTTCCTCCCCTACCTGCTGCGGACGCATGTGAAGACCTACGAGTTTCTGAACGTATTTCATCTTCTCATTCATCGGCATCTTCATGGCCTGAAAAATCCGAGGCACCATCCGCTCGCCAATAAAATTATGGTTGTGGAAAGTCCAGCCCAAAGAATTGTCCCATTTTTTGGTCACGGGTTTTGCAATGTCATGCAGCAATGCCGCCCATCTGAGCCACTCGTTGTCAGACCTTTCGGCTACATTGTCTACCACTTTCAGCGTATGCAGGAAATTATCCTTGTGTGCCCTTCCCCCAACGCTGTCTACCCCCTTGAGGGCATGCACCTCTGGCATTATCCTCTCCAAGAGTCCGCTTTCATCAAGCAGCATGAAGCCTATCGAAGGTTGGCGGGATCTCATTATCTTTCCAAGCTCGTCATTTATCCGCTCCTTTGATATGATTCCTATTCTTCCAGCATTTCGTTTTATCCCTTCAAATGTCTCAGGCAGAATTTCAAATTCGAGCTGGGTTGCAAAGCGAATAGCCCTCATCATCCTCAAAGGATCATCACTGAATGTGACGTCAGGATCCAGAGGGGTGCGGATTGTCTTGTGGTCAAGATCCTCAAGACCTCCAAACGGATCGACGAGTTCGCCAAACCTTCCCCTGTTAAGGCATATGGCCATGGCGTTTATCGTGAAGTCCCTTCGCTTCTGATCGTCATCGAGAGTGCCATCCTCCACTATGGGTTTCCTTGAATCCCTGTTATAGCTTTCTCGGCGTGCTCCTACGAATTCAAGCTCCAAATCCTTGTGCCTGATTTGCGCAGTCCCATAGTTGGCATAGACAGTCAGGTTTCCTTTTTTCCCGAGTCTCTCAGCCACCTTGCGTGCCAAGGCAATCCCACTGCCTACGGTTACGAAGTCAAGGTCGGCAGAATGTCTGCCGAGGAAGATGTCCCTCACAAAGCCCCCGACGACGTATACCTCAAGACCCATCCCATCGGCTACTTCGCCAATAAGATGGAATATAGGATTCTTCAGTTTTTCCTGTATTATGTTAGGAGTCATGTGTCTGATTGTTGCTTGTCTTGTTTTCCTTGTTTCCTTGCTTGCGCTTGTTGCGGCGCTGATTGCCGCTCTTGCGTCCTGCACTATCAGGATTCTGGTTGTGAGTATCCCGCTGAGGTTCGGGGGTCTCTTTCTTGGCGTTGTTCTTTTGAGGTTGGGGGTTGCCGGCTCCCTGCTTATGCTTGGCTTTCTTTTTCTTTGCCTTGTCAAAGCGTGTCAGGGCATCCTGGTCTGTCAAGTCGATATATTCTCTCCTTCCCTCGGCTTCATCGCCCTCTATGGCAAGTTTGTCCGGTTTTATACCCTGCTTGTTGAGAGCAATTATTTCAAATGCCCTTGATGCAGGAATGACGGTCAGGTTGGCACCCATTTTCTTGTCGGTGCTGTAGGTAAGCGTTCGCGACAGGATATCAGTCTTGAAGAGGAAGAAATCCGCATCTTTTGTCTGGAGCACAGTGTCTCTCGACGGCAATTGTTTCACTGCTTCCGCATATGCATCTATCTCAAAATTGAGGCAACATTTCAGCTTTGCACATTGCCCTGCCAGTTTCTGTGGATTCATCGAGAGGTCTTGCATCCTTGCGGCCCCGGTCCCTACGCTGACAAAGTGTGTCATCCAGCTCGAGCAGCAAAGCGGCCGTCCACAAGGACCGATACCGCCGATGCGTCCTGTCTCCTGTCTTGCTCCGATTTGCTTCATCTCGATCCTCACCTTGAATTCCTCGGCAAGAATACGTATTAGTTTTCTGAAGTCTACTCGCTCGTCGGCAATATAATAGAAGATCGCCTTGCTGCCATCTCCTTGGTATTCTACATCACCGATTTTCATGTTCAGCCCAAGTTCCTCGGCAATTGCCCGAGATTTGATCATGGTGCTGTGTTCCTTGCTTCTCGCTTCATTGAAGCGCTCCATATCGCTGGGGCGGGCTTTTCTGAATACCTTCTTAAGTTCTTCAAGGTTATCCGGATCCAGTTTTGCCTTCACCATCTGCATCCTGACAAGCGGACCTACCATCGTCACTTGCCCGATATCATGACCATTGGCAGCCTCAACTGCTACGGTATCTCCAATTTCAAGACTCAGTTTGGATGTGTTGAGATAGAATCCGGCCCTGGTATTCTTAAACTGGACCTGAACAGCCGGGAAATCGGCAGATGTAGAGATATCCCCGAGCCAGTTGGTGGCATAGAGCTTTCCCCGTGGCTCGCGTCGCCAACCCATCACGGTATGGGCTCCGCAACCGGAGTCGCACCCAGAGCAAGTTGTGCAGTCCGGGATAGGGGTGGCTTCCTGATCTGGTTTATTTTCCATTTCATCCATAGGCTTGACTCCTTTTATTTGGCGTAAGCTACGGCACGGGTCTCACGTATCACTGTTATCTTCACCTGGCCCGGATAGGTCAGCTCATCCTGGATTCTCTTGGCAATATTTGCTGATAGGCTCTCGATTTCCTCATCTGAGATCTTGTCTGCACCCACTATTACGCGGAGCTCCCTGCCCGCCTGAATGGCATAGGTCTTTATCACACCGGGATATGAGAGAGCAAGCTGCTCCAAGTCGTTGAGTCGCTTGATGTATGCCTCTACGATTTCACGTCGCGCACCGGGACGTGCACCTGATATGGCATCACACACCTGCACTATGGGCGAAAGCAATGATGTCATCTCCACTTCATCGTGGTGGGCGCCAATTGCATTGCAAATATCCGGCTTTTCCTTGAATTTCTCTGCAAGCTTCATGCCGAAGATAGCGTGCGGGATCTCGGGATCGTCATCAGGCACCTTGCCTATATCGTGCAACAGGCCTGCCCTGCGTGCTTTCTTGGGATTCAGTCCAAGTTCCGCTGCCATGATCGCACACAGGTTGGCTGTCTCTCTGGCATGCTGCAAGAGGTTCTGCCCGTATGACGACCGGTATTTCATCTTTCCGACCATCCTGATCAGCTCCGGATGCAAGCCGTGTATTCCAAGGTCAATGCATGTGCGCTTGCCGGTCTCATTGATTTCCTCTTCTATCTGCTTCTTGACTTTGGCCACCACCTCTTCAATGCGTGCCGGATGGATACGTCCGTCAAGCACCAGTTGATGCAATGCAAGACGTGCTATTTCACGGCGCACAGGGTCAAATCCGGAAAGCACTATTGCCTCTGGAGTATCATCTACAATGATTTCAATGCCCGTGGCAGCTTCAAGCGCACGTATATTGCGACCTTCGCGACCGATAATGCGTCCCTTGATCTCATCATTCTCAATATGGAAAACGGTGACTGAATTTTCTACAGCAGCCTCCGTAGCGACTCTTTGGATCGACTGTATGACTATCTTCTTTGCTTCCTTATTGGCAGTGAGCTTAGCCTCATCCATTATGTCGTTGATGTAGCCCTGGGCAGCTGTCCTCGCCTCATCCTTAAGGCTCTCAATGAGGCGCTCCTTTGCCTCATCAGCGGAAAGGCCGGAGATATGCTCGAGTTGCTCCTGTGCCTGACGATAGAGATGCTCCACTTCCCCTTTTCTGGCTTCGAGTGTGCGCTCAAGGTTTTCTGCATTGTTGATGCGGGTGTCAAGGCTCTGTTTTTGGGAGTCGAGCTCTTTCTTGCGGCGGTTGAGTTCATTCTGCTGCTGGTTGAGTTGCATTTCCCGCTGTTTTGCCCTCGCCTCAGAGGCCTGAGCCTTCTGCAGCTTTGAGTTGGCATTCCTTTCTGCATCTGCGAGAATTTTCACTTCCTGCTCCTTGGCCTCGATAATTTTCTTGTCTTTGATGACCTCGGCATCCTTGCGAGCTTCTTCCAGAATCATATTAGCCCTGCTGTTGGCGTTCTTTTTGCTCATCGAAGATGCTGCCGCATATCCTGCTGCCGCAGCCACGACGGCTATGATGATCCATATTGCTGTTGTCATGTCTTTACTAAATATTTATTGTTTTTATATTGTTATTATTGTTTATAAAATTCTTAATCCAAACAAAACGCCAAATCCCTCCGGCATCGTGTGCCGGAAGGGGAAAACGTAAATATCAGCTGCGCGTGCCCCGCCGTGATTTGTGGCAGGATGGGTGTCAGAATATCCCAAAGTCACCGGAGGGACTGTATGCGTCGTCGATGACTTCGTCACCACATAAAATCGACATTTCCCTCAGCAACCTCTCGGCTTCTTCCGATTCCTCCTCATATTTCCCTTTAAGGAAGAAATAATATGAGGCAAAATGATATGCCGCCATCGCAAGATAGGTCTTTTGCCCTTTATTGGGCACCTTATTCCTCAACTCCTTCATGTAGAGATTAAGCTCAGACTCCACCTCCCTCACTTCATCCTGCTGCGAGAAAGGCACGGTCAGAGGAATATATTCCTCGCCTATTTTGACGTCTATCTTTATGTTGCTTTCTTTTGAATTCATCAGCTGATTTCTGCGTCTTCCTTGAGGAGAGTGACGCATCTGTCTATTTTTGCTATCAACCGCTGCAGCCTTCTACGCGCCGATATAAGTTTATCCGGAGAGTCTGCGAGCCTATGCGAGATTGTCAGGAAGTCAACTTCCATCTTCGCCGTCTCCAACTCCTGTTGGCATTCCGCAAGTTGATCTTTTAATGTCTCATTCTCTCGCGTCAGCCTCTCCTTGTCTGCCGTTGCGACGTCGCGCTGTGTGGCAAGCTCTGTCGCTTTGGATCGCAATTCCTTTATTATCTGGTTAAGTCGTCGGGCCATTAACGGTAATTATTTACAAAATTAATAATTTTTTCGGAATATTCCAAATAAAATCACCAATTGATGCCGTTCAATCGCGATGACTGCTTGTCATATTTGATGTCTTTCAGCAGTGAAGACTTAACTGCTACATTGAAATTGAAGCTTTTATACACTCCTACCGGTATTATGGAGCAGCTCATCGTAAAACAGTGCATGTCACGCGAAATGTTGCAGTTCATGTATGCTATCTTCTTTGCCTGGAAGTCATAGCTGCACGACATCGAGAAGTTCCAGTTCTTGGTCGGACGTATATTGCCGGATATGGATAGGTTTTGCGTAAATTTTCCGTCATAGTCCATCTTTTCATAGTTGAATTTCCCAAGTCCCGAATAATTGATTGAATAGTTGAGCGAGAGGCTCCACGGACATTCCCACGGAGTATAGCCATCGGCATCATTCTGCTTCATATCCTGCTGCCCGCCTCTGTTTCTTCTCATATAGGAAGATTCTTCAAATGAGCCCCCTTCTTCATCTTCATACCCATCTTCTTCCCCATCGAAGTTGTTTTTGTTTTCCTTGTTTTTGTCTTTATTATCTTTCTTTTTCTTAAAGGTGCTGTTATTGATGGTGTAGCTGAATGAGGTGCCGGTAGAGGTCAGGCGCACCCATCCCTTATGGGCTTGCAGCCTTGTCTTGTTCACTCTCACTGGCTGCCCGTTTGAGTTCAATGCATAGGTATAAGGATCCCATGTCGCACTCAGGTTCAAGTTAAAGCTCTTGGTCAGTCGCAGCAATATAGAAGTGTTGAGGTTGCTCCAATTCATCGAGTCTGCGGCAAAGTTATAGCTCTGGCTCAGCGACAGATTCTCTATGAGGGAAATTTTCTTCACTCCCGTAGAGTCTTGATCACTCTTCACTTTCATTTCAAGGTTGTTTGACAGCGAAAGAGACACCGAGCTCGACATTCCCTGACCCGGACTTCCGAACACACCGTGCTGGAAATAGCTATATCTTCTGGTGATGTTCTGACCTGCATTGTTCATATATGAATATTGCCCGTATATCCCCCACATGGGATCACTGAAGTCCGGAGTGTAGTTGTACGATAGGCTTGGAGTCAAGACGTGGCGTATCATCTGCACTTTATCTCCGAGAAACTTCATCGGCTTGAAGAATCCATATAGCTTTGTGTCTGCGGATAATGATGCGCTGAAATCAAACAGATTGTAGAAGCCATAACACGTGTCGGCGACTTCTGCCGACGCATTCGGGTCCCAGGCTCTCTTTATCTTTGAGGTATACATACGGTCAGTCATGGAAATCGACGGCGACACATTGATGTATTTGAACACTGAAAATGTTGCTGACACAGGCACTGAATGCCTGAAGCCGTTTCTCCAATCCTTTATCAGGCTTTTCTTGAAGAAGACGTTCTGTTTTGCTGTCAATGAGTTCTGGAATTGTCCGCTATAGCTCAATTTGATTTTTTCATACCACTTCTCGGCTCCGGCGGCTCTCTTTCTCTTAAATGGTGCCACCTGGCTCAATGTCACATTCAAGTTTGGAAAACTTACGGCAAGCGTGGAGTCCTGTGTTCGCTGGCTGATGTTGGTCGACGCACTCGCTGCCCATTTTGTGCCTGGAAAACGATATGTCATATTGACTGTACTCGACTTAGTATTCTCCGTAAAGGAGTTGGAGTAGTATGAATTGAGGTCGTTGCGGGTATAGCCGGAGGTTGAGAAGTTGACAGATGCAGAAAACGACATGTTTGGATTCGACTTCGTGTCCATCGAATGACTCCACACCACCTGGAAGTTGTTTTGCTTGGAATAGTCTGGCAGACCTTTGTCGCCCATGATGGTGGTAAGATAGGAGATGTTGAATGATCCGTTGTATTTATACCTCTTTTTGTATGAGGATCTTCCCGAGAGTCCCCACGAGCCTTTAGTGTAGATTTCGCCGGTCAAGGCAAGATCTACATAATCGCTGAAAGCAAAATAATAGCCTCCGTTACGTGCGTAAAAACCTCGGTTATAGTCATCGCCGAATGTCGGGAAGATGATGCCCGACGAATATTCCTTGCTGAACGGGAAATAACCGAAAGGAAGCGCAAGGGGAAGCGGGACGTCTGCCACGACCATATATACGGCTCCGGCTACGACATCCTTTCCGGGTCGCATTTTTCCTCGGGTCAATTTGAAATAAAAATGAGGATGCTCATGCTCGTCGCAGGTGGTATACATTGCATCTTCCGCAAAGAAACTTCCATCTTCCATCTTCTTTGAACGTCCGCCTGTCAGATACCCCTCGCCTTGCTCTGTGATGATATCCGTGATAAATCCACGCTGGTTCTTGAAATTATACGACATCGTCTTCGATTCGTATGAATCTCCTCCATCCTGAAATACGGGTTTACCCTTCAATTCGCCCACACTGTCCACTCTGCCATTTGCATAGACAGTTGTAGAGTCCATCACCATCTTGATTTCTTCAGCATTCAGCTTGAAACTTCCATACTCCACTTCCCCGTCTCCATAGAGAAAAGCGAGTTTGTTTCCGAGAAGCACTACTGAATCCTTCGCTGAAAAAGTGACTCCATTTTCCAAGTCTACCTTTTCTCTGCTGATACGTGTCATTGCAATGCGGTCGTCTGCAATGGTATCATTGTCTTCGAAATCTACGCTGTCAGATTCTTCTATTCCGATACTATCCCCCTCTATTGCCACGCGATCGTTATAGTCTACCGTAAGAGTGTCAGAGGCTGCCATGTCAGTATATAACGAATCCCGAAGTTGTTGCAACACTCTTTCTTTTAATGGCTTGATACCAATTAATGTGTCATCGTCAGGCAAGTTTGTTGCGACAATTTCAGGCAATTGAGGGTCAGCTCCGCCGGGATGATCCGACAGAGAAACGAAGTCGTTTCTGATGGTCTTTCTGGCTGCTGGCTGCCCCAGAACTAAGGCCAGAAACGAAAATGCTATCAATATTAAGAAAAATCGTCGCATAATACGCGGCAAAATTACAAAAAAAACTTGACATTCCCCCCACTTTTAACATAAAATAGCAAAAAGGCCCGCCCTTTTCAGGACAGACCTTGAATATTCGCTTTCTATTAATTTCTTTGTGACTTTGCGTTAGCTAAATCAGAAGGCTCCGATAGCCAGATTGGTAAGCCAGATCCAAAGCGGACAGAATCCGATGAAGAGGATCACTGACAATGTCAACGAAGAAGTACCGGTTGCGACATAAGTATTATACTCGTCGGCAATAATGATACCTGAGAAGGCCGGTGGAAGTGCAGCTGCCACTACAAGCATCTTAAGGTTGAGAGGATCCATCTTGAATACGAGACCAAGGATCAATACCACTGCCGGCATCATGATCATCTTCATGATTGAGCCAAGCACTGCCTGCCAGTTGATCTGGATCTTGATGGCAGAAAGGGTAATACCTGCTGAGAACACTGCCATTGAAGCGTTGGCCTTTGCGATAAGGTCGAAGGAAGGACTCAGCTCCTTAGGCCAAGGAATTCCTACTACTACCCAGATCACTGCCAAGATAGGTGCCCACGCTACGGGCTGCTCAAGTGCATGAAGCACCGGTTTCCACGCGCTTTCCTTTTTGGCTGTTGAGCCTGGATTCTGCTTCTCCAATGATGCATTCATCAAGGAAAGACCTACAGGAATACCAATTGCGTTTACTACGATACCTACTATGGCTACCACAAGTGCTACAGAAGGAGATGTTCCGAAGATAGGCTCCAGCACTGCAAAACCAAGGAATCCGATTGTCGGCGAACCACTGATCAAAGCTGATACGGCTGCATCTGCACCTGTATTCTTCTTAAAACAATATTTAAATACAAAATATACAATCATGAAACAGGCCATGATGCCTATCGTAGACACGATCGTCAGCTTGATATCCTTGACAAGATCCGCACGGGATGCCTGAACAATTGATACAAACAAGGCTGCAGGCAATGCGAAGTCAAGCACGACCTTGTTGAATTTCTTGGAGTCTTCACCTGTGAAAGCCCCCTTCTTGCCGGCTATGTAACCTGCCAGCATTACCACTATAATAGGAACAATGGCGTATAGAATAACGTGTGATATGTCCATAGTAGAATTAATTTATAAGGTTCATAATTATGATTTTTATAATATAAAGAAGACCGGCTGCTTCCAAGGGTCACCTCGAAAGGCAGCCGGCACATGTTAGTTTTAACTTATATTTAAAATTCTAAATTCTAAATTATACTGTGTACTCAATAAGCGGTGCAGGATTTAGATATCCGATGTGTCCGCTCTCTGAGCCTGAGTTGTCAGCAAGCTGAACGTCGATCAAGCAAGGTTTGCCGGAAGCAATTGCTTCTTCAAGAGCCTTCTTGAGGTCTGCAGGGTTGTCAACACGATAGTTGTTGGCACCGAAAGCCTCACCGATTAGGTTATACTTGGCGTTGATGTCAAGGGTTGTAGGTGCCGGAGCATCACCACCCGACGGGTTCACACCTATTCCGTTGTAGATACCACCGTTGTTGAAGATCACTACTGTCACAGGCAGTTTGTAACGACAGATGGTTGCAAAGTCCATGCCGGAGAAACCGAATGCAGAGTCACCTTCCACTGCTACTACCTTCTTGCCGGTAGCGACGGCTGCACCGATTGCAGAACCCATACCCATACCCATGATAGACCATGTAGCACAGTCAACACGATGGCGTGGGAGGAACATATCGACTGCATCACGGGTGTCATCAAGCGTATTGGCACCTTCGTTGATAAGGATAACGTCAGGATTTGACTCAAGTACAGGTTTCACTACAGAAAGCGCTGTCCAATGGGTCATAGG
>JAIDUH010000181.1 GCA_029060285.1 Muribaculaceae bacterium
ATGGAAGATGATCGTACTAAGAAAGCAAGAGATTATTGTAAAAAGAATGATGATACTTTTGTTTTTGCAGATAAATGTAGAGAACGTTCAGACGAAACTGTTGCCAATATTATGATTACTCAGATTAGACAATTAGATGCAATGCTTGCGAAGGTTTTAAAGAAGGTTGAAGCTGAATTCATAAACGAAGGTGGCATCAAAGAATCTATGAATAGAGCACGTCGGCAGGCTCGAGGCTACTAAGTAATAATCGCTTCCTTGGTTATAAATAAGCATAGTGTTTGGTGATATCTTGCAAAAATGCCCCATTATACCCAATCATTTCTGCCAATCTTGCAAAAATGCCCCATTATACCCAATCATTTCTGCCAATCTTGCAAAAATGCCCCATTATACCCAATCATTTCTGCAATATTTCTTGTGCTATTGATGAATTTATATTATTTTTGCGGAGTGAAAAAATATCAAGTATGAATCTCATAGCCCGACCACTTTATATCAATCGCATAGTAAAGCTTCTTGACAAAGACGTGATGTTATTTCTCATTGGACAACGCCGCGTGGGGAAAAGTTATCTGCTTCGTCTGATGCATGAATGGATTGTCAAGAATATTGAAAATGCAAACGTAGTATATATAAATAAGGAATACGAAATTTCTGATGAAATATCCAATCACCGCCAGCTGTATCAATATGCTATTGAGCGGCTGCCTGCAAACGGTCGCAACTATCTGCTAATAGATGAGGTCCAGGATATAGAAGAGTATGAAAAAGCGTTGCGTAGCCTTCATGCCGAGCAGCGATGCCAGATAATAGCCACCGGATCGAATGCACATATATTCTCCACAGAACTTGGTACGCGTCTTGCAGGAAGATATATTGAAGTGCCTGTCTATAGCCTGGGGTATCGGGAATTTCTTGATTTTAGAGGAATTGATGATTCAGAAGCAAGTGTTCTCGATTATTTAAAGGTTGGCGGACTTCCCGCATTGATGCATTTTGATATCTCAGATGAAGGGCAGGTGAGCGATTATATCTTCGGAGTATATAATACTGTAATGCTTCGTGATGTAATAGCTCGTGAAAATATCAGGAACATTCGCTTCATTCACAATCTCAGCAGATATATTGCCGATAATATCGGAAAACTATTCTCGCTGCGCAATATCGGAAATACCCTCAAGGCCCAAGGGGAGACCTCTGCTTCGACATTGACAGGCTCATATCTTGAGTTTCTCCGAAATGCTTTTCTTATCCGAGAAGTGGACCGTTATGATATTCACGGAAAGAAACTTTTCGAGAATATCGGTAAATATTACTTTTCCGATCATGGAATAAGAAATCTCCTTTCCGGATTCAATCTGCGTGGAAGTATCGAGAAAGTGATGGAAAATGTAGTTTATATCGAACTATTGCGTAGAGGCTACAGGGTATCTGTCGGTATCCTTAGAGTAGGTGAAATAGATTTTGTAGCTACAAAATTAGATCATACTATCTATATTCAGGTGACATACCTTTTGGCTTCCGAAGAAACGATATCCAGAGAATTCGGAAATCTCGCTGCCATTCCCGACAACTACCCCAAATACGTCATATCAATGGATCCGATAAGCGGAGGATTTCCTAAGTATCCCGGCATCCATCATGTTCATTTACGCACTTTTCTTCTCTCTGATTTATAATTATTTCCATAGTATAATATTATTTAAGTTTCGCTTGTGCTTGCATATTGAATCGCAATCCCTAAGCGCAGGCACTGCGCTTGTTCTCTGCTATCTTAGGGCGATGCGGAGCAGCCCGTATTCTTAGCGTGCTCGACACACTCGTGACGCGAAGCTCAATTGATCTTAATCGTTAATCGTTGATCGTTGATCGTTAATCGTTGATCGTTAATCGTTGATCGTTAATCGTTGAGTCATATTATTTATCCCAGGACTCACTTTCTCGTCTGAGCCTGATCTGGTTTTGTTGAGCCATCTTTAGTGCTATCTTTTTTCTGCGCTTGTCATTTTCCTTGTTACCGAGTTCGGGATGTGCCTGGACATACTTTAGAAATGAAATCCTGTCAGATGTCTTGGGATGGTCACTGTAATCATTATATATTTTATCCAGTTCAGTACCGAGTATACTTAACGCATTTATATATTCGTCAGAGGATCCAAGATATTCCATGAAACGATATGCTATCAGATCTGCTTCATATTCTTGTTCTCTTGAATATCTGAAGGAATATTTGACAGTCAAATTATCAAAACCTTCGTTTATGTTAAGAATTAAACCGGCAAAATCAGTAGCGCTTGTAGTTGGAATGCCGGCGGCTACTCCATTATAAGCCGCAACTCCTACTGCAAGTACACTCAGTCCGGTCACCACACCTCCGATTAATTCGTTTTTCCTGCGTTGCTTTGCGTCAGCATAAAATTTTCGGGCATGATGCAAAAGTATGCCATGACTGAATTCATGAGCTACATATCCCATCAATGTTTTATAATTGACTCCTTCCATATTCAGTAATCCTGTATTGATGCACATGGCAAAACCATCTTCCGTAAGTGCAGTGAAAGCATTGGGCTCAGGGTCTTCTACTATATGAAGCGAACAGTTTAGATTCAGTTGTTTAATGCCAGTATCCATAAGTAAGGTGTCACAGAATCCTTGTAGCGAATCCACGATTGCTTCTTCTTCATTGGGATAGAATCGTGGTAGCTGGGCTGTCTTTTCTAATGTTTCTTTTTCTGCTCCTTTGTTCTTTTCGATGTCTTCTATGAATTTTATGCGTAGTTCATTGTTCTTTAGCATGATGTCCCAGAAAGTTGATACATTGTCTCGATCTATTGCCTTGACTGCTTGATCTATATCATATTTCTCAATCAACTTCCTGTATTGCTTTTCCATATCTTTGCCATAGCAAACAAATATTGAAAATAAAATACAGATTGTAAATACTAATCTTTTCATATTCTTAGGCTACAATTGATTTATTTTGCATTCTCCCCATGGATCGAAACCATCATACATTAAAGAAGCATGGCTGGCGAGATTTTTTCATATGCAAAGATAGCATATATCTTTGTTTTAAGCAAGAACGAAACATATTAAAATTAATAATTCAAGTTTAGCTTGCGCTTACATATTGATTAGCTATCCCTTAGCGCATGAACTGCGCTTGTTCTCTGCGAGCCTCGGGCGATGCGGAGCAGCCCGTAATCTTAGCGTGCTCGCCACAACCGCGACGCGAAGCTCTTAAGATCTTAATACTCTGCTCCTTTGCGCCTTTGCGTGATGATTAAATAGCATACGTTAGTTGAGTACATTAAAGAAAATTTTTATAGGTTCTTCTTCAATTTAGTTGAAATTCTATGATTTCTGTACTCATTCCGACAACATCTGTGCAGAGAAGCTCCGAGTCTGTCATTCCCCAAAGCACGAGATTGTGGTGCGAACGCAGTGAGTACATCCCACACCTATAAAATAATATCACTCCGCCCTACCATTGAACTCCTGCCATCCAATTGAACTCCTGCCATCCAATAGATCTTCAAAAATACAAACATTCATGAGTCAAACGTTCCGAGTCAAAAGGAAACTTAATGTCGTAGCTCTGAATCTTTACCTATTTGTTATGATATAAAAAATTTTTTTATTAAATTTGCTTCTAAAAATACTGGAGGGTAACTTTCCCCTTCCGTTTTATAAAACCTACTTACAGAACCTATGTCTATATGAAAAGATTCTTACCTATTTTGTATTCATCGCTTATAGCGTTGCCTCTAACAGCTGCATCCACTATGCAGACCGATTTCAGAAGTTGGGCGCAGACCCCTCCGATGGGATGGAATTCATGGGACTGCTATGGCCCCACTGTAGTCGAAAGCGAAGTGAAGTCCAACGCCGATTATCTCGAAAGGCATCTAAAGGACTTCGGTTGGCAATACGTGGTTGTCGATATCCGATGGTATGTCGAAAACGATAAAGCCGGAGGTTATAACCAGACAAATCCCATCTATGACTATGACGAATGGGGACGCTACATTCCCGCTCCCAACCGATTCCCTTCTTCCGTAGATGGACAAGGCTTCAAACCACTTGCCGATTATGTCCACGATCTCGGACTGAAATTCGGTATCCATATCATGCGAGGCATCCCAAAGGAAGCTGTCAGAAAGAAACTTCCAGTCAAAGGCACTGATGGAATTACTGCCGATATGATCGCAAATAATGATTCCACATGCACTTGGCTTCGAGACAATATGAAGGTTGACTGGCGTAAACCGGGCGCTCAGGAATACTATAACTCTATCTTTGACCTATACGCACAATGGGGTGTCGATTTCATCAAGATTGATGATTTGGCTCGTCCATACCATACAGCAGAAGTGGAGATGATACGTAATGCCATCGACCAATGCGGTAGACCTATAGTTTTAAGTATTTCTCCCGGTGAGACCCCGATAGAAAAGGTTGAACACGTCAAGAATCACGCCAACATGTGGCGTACAGTCGATGATTTCTGGGACAATTGGAGCCAGCTCAACTATCAGTTTGGCATCTGCGCCAAGTGGGCTCCTCACATCGCTCCGGGCAACTGGCCCGACGCGGACATGCTTCCGCTCGGAAAGATAAGCATACGCGGCGAGAGGGGAGCGGAACGCTACACTAACTTCACTCCTGATGAACAGAAGACTCTGATGAATCTTTGGACCATCTTCAAGAGTCCCCTGATGTTTGGTGGCGATCTTCCTCAGAATGATGAAGCCACCAACGCTTTGCTCACAAACCGCGACGTGCTCTACATGCACAGCCATTCCGTAGCCAATCGTCAGGTATCAAACCTCAACAACCATATCACATGGAGTGCCATCGATCCTCGTAATGGCGACATATTTGCAGCCCTTTTTAATACGGGAGGCAATGAGTTCCTTGCCACGAAAGATGCTCTCTGGCGAAGCGGCACAATTTCATATCTCACTACCGGACATGCCGTGGAAGCAGAGGTTGCTATTCCCGAAGGAAGTCGCCAGCTCGTTCTTGCTGTGACCGACGGCGGCGACAGCTACGACTCAGACCATGCCGACTGGATAAATCCGACAGTCACCCTTAAGGATGGAACAAAAATTGATCTTACAGCTCAAAAAATCCTAAAGAAAACCGCCGGATGGGGAGAGGTGCATGTCAATTCAAATCTTGAAGGA
>JAIDUH010000182.1 GCA_029060285.1 Muribaculaceae bacterium
ACTGAAGTGCCTCCCTGATAAGAGGGAGCGAAACCATTGGTCGGAATTGAATTGGCATTCATTGCCGCGCCCTTGATAGTCAGGTCAGACAGGTCAAGGTCGAGAATACGGCCATAGTTGGCACGGATGGCAGCAAGCTCATCAACATGGATTGTACCCATCAGTTTCAAGCGATCGGGACATTCGGAGAGCTTATTGGCGAGTTCACCTTCCTGAACGTTAACCACGACATAGTCAGAGGCACCGGCATCGTGGATTGAAATTGTAATCTCAAGATCCTCGGTGACAGAAGGAACAGTGACATTAGCTATAGCAGCAGAAACAGCCTTGTTAACTCCATTGACAGCCAGAGTGACACGCTGGAACGGAGAATCAGGAGTGACTTTAATGGTAAGCGGCATACCACGAACGATTTCAGTCACAGCACCTTCGATTTTAGCACCTGTCACTGACTGGGGCATCGTCACATTATGGTATGCAACCTGGTTACCGATGGCCTTGATACGATCTGTAACACCGTCAGCATCCGCATTGACTACTGTCCAAGTCTTCTTGTTGTAAGAAGTGATAAGACGCAGCTCGTTGCCTTCGTTGATCGATGCATCCTTCACCTGACATCCGAAATTGAATGTGAGGTTGCCGAAATTGCTCATGGAGTTGGTCATGACAGGAGAGATAATCTCCTTGATCGCGCCGTTCTTATCAGTAAGAGCCATAGCAAAGAACTTGGAAGCCTCAGCACCATTGGGGACCTTTATGGCATTGACACGTACGGTAAACGACTGTCCAAACGGTACATTTACGACATCGGTAACGAGACCGACACCTCCCTCTGCACCTGTAATCTTCCAAGCATTGTCTACTGTAGTAGCCTCAGGATATGCAAACTCAAAGTGGATGAGGGTATTCGCATTGATTGTGGTATTGTAGTTGCCAGAAGCATCAGGATAAAGACGAGTCGTGTTAGCATATACCTGCATAGTGACATCGCCAAAAGAGCCATCGGTATCTACAGTGAATGTATAAGTAGAACCAGGCTTGAACTCAGTGCCTTCAGAAAGAGCATTGAACTTTATACCCTTCTGCTCAGCCACAGACAGTGTGAAATAGTCGGCAGGCACGGCATTCTCTTCAACGATATTCTTAAAGTCTTGCCAGTATTCCTTTGCCTTGTATGCGTCTGAAGCGCCTACAGGCACAGTCAGTTTAGCTTGAGGAGTGTTGGTAAAGACACACCAGTTGATCCATGCCGGAGTAGCGCGGCGGACAGTAACCTCACGAAGTGATGTACAGTTGGCGAACACGTTGTATTCCCATGTACCCACGCTTGCCGGAATCTCGACTGAAGTCAGACCAGTCAGTCCGAAACAAGCGTTCTTGAGAGTGGTCAGGTTATTTGGAAGAATCACCTGCTTGAGCGAACGATAGCTCATGAATGCTTTCGCCGGGATGGCGTTGGCAGGGTTGGAGCCCAGAGCCACGATGGACACTTGCGATATGTCAAGACGCTCAAGCTTCATACGGTCGCGCATGAAGTTGAAGTCATTGGCGTTGATCGTACCGAAGAGCGTAAGATCTACTACAGTAGCAGCTTCTTGCTCTGTCAGCAGGTTCTGAAGTTCGCCGGCATTAACCCATACAGTCTTCTTAGAGAGGACGTCGGAGGCATTTTGCACGAGGAGCTCGATTTTCTGATCCTCGAGCACATTGCTCAGGCGATAGCCGTTGTTGGCATCGGCAGTAAGGATGAAGCCATTGGCCTTAACAGTGACAACCTTGTCTGCAGACTTAGGAACAACAGTGAAGGTATAATCACGTCCCTTGATGACCTTATCGTCGGAAGCAGACACCTCAGCATCGTCAGAGGAAGCCGGAAGAGACACTCTGAAATAAGGGATGGCATTGTTCTTAGCCATTGCCTCTCCAGGAGCGAGTCCATCACCTGCAATTGGAAGCCATTCAGTGTCAAATGCCTTCTGCGCTACAAGACGAATCTTATCTCCATCTGCTACAGTCGTGCCAGCTGGAACGGTGCAAAGGAAGTCAAGATAGCTCATAATCTGAAGAGCCACGAGATTGAAGTTTCGTCCGTCATTGAGGAGGCACTTCATCTTTCCGTCGGATCCAAACAGCGCTACAGAGAGCTTACCGCTGAAATCGGTGTTGGAAATGTTCTTCAGTGCGCCAGCACGAACAATAAATGATGAAGCCGATGTGATGTCGGTCACGTCAAGCGTAAGACCAGGCTGGTTGCTGTCGTTGGTGATGTGGATGTCTGACCAAGCCGTGTTGTCTGCCGCAGGCTTGATATTGTAGACGATCGTCATCAGGTCGTTATAGTGATGAGCCTTGCTCACAACAGGGTTGAGAGCATCGGTAGCGTAGTATCCGTTGGCTGAACCTCCCCAGCCCCAGTTGATATGGAAGAAGGGAGTAGAGCCACGCATCTCATAGCCGTCGCAAACAAAAGCGTGTCCGGCTGACACGTCCTGTCCGCAGTAAAGTACCGGACGGTCAGCGTCAATCTCGTCGACGATCACCTGATCCCAGGCATCGCGAGTCATCTCCTGACGCTTTTTGTAGGAAACACCGGCGTCATAACCGAAGAGGGATGTAAGGGCATAAGGAACCTTTACCTCATAAGCACTCGAGCTGGACATACCAAAGTCGGTGCCGATACCTATCGCTGCGTCAGCGACAAGAGTTGCAACCGCACTTGCCTCCTCCTGAGAGTATCCGCTGCGATAGTTGTCATTGCGCATCGCTGTCCATACATATTCAGTAGCTTCTCCTGAATTAACCAGGGATGCAGGACGGGATGCGGGATATCCATGATACTTGAGTATCTCAGCAAGCGCCACACCCACACAGCCGGTAAGACGGCGATTTGGAATGCTGTTGTTGAAAGGCGCTTCTTGACTCCAAGATGGAGTTGTCAGTTCTTTTTTTGCAGACTGCGCGGATGCACGCGCGAGTACACGACGACGTGTGTCTGCCGATACCTTCACAGGCTCAAGGAGCACACGCTCGGCCGGAGCAGGAAGCGAGCCGACACTCCATGTGGAGCAGTCGGAATATCCGATGACCGGAAGGGAGCTGTCGTCAGCCGATACGATTACGAATCCCTTGCCATCCTTGGCATTGAAGACGTAACTGATCGGATTTGAAGCCTCATCGGTAGCGGTATATGCAAGGACAAACGCGTCCTTGTCCGCAAGCCGAAGGACATCGCCGGACTGAAAGAATTCAGCGGCGATCTCTTTTGCAACATCCTCGCTGATGGTAGCTGCTCCGGCAAGGGCCGGAGTCACCGAACACATAGCAAGCATGAGCATCTGCTGAATTGGTTTTCGCATAGGTCTTTGATGTATTATGTTAGTTGTCAGTTGTAAATAAGTCTCCCCCCGGGTATAGCCCCGGAGGGAGGCCTTGAATATAGATTAATAGATTTATCTGATCACCATCTTCTTGCCGTTGATGATATAGATACCCGGAGTAAGATGCTCCTTGATGTCGGAGACTTTCTTGTCTTTGTAGATGAGCACGCCATCAATAGTGTAGACAGTAACGTTTTCGCCGGCGCTAACTCCAAATATACCAGACTGGCCGTCTTCAGATACAGTGCCGTGGATCTCCACATCATGTGCCGGCATAGTAGCGGGAACTTCCTCCTGCCAGCCGTCGAACTTAAAGCCATACTCTACTTCAGGCTCGGGGATCACAACCTCAGCGCCGTAAGGGAGTTCCTCATCCATATATACCTCATCGTCAAGGTAAACAACGAGACGATATGTATTGACTTCGTAAGCACCCTTGACCTCGATATCATGAGCCGGCATAGTCTCAGGAAGATCAGCCCAGTCAAAGCTGTAGCCTTCTTTCTCCTCTACTTCAGGAGCCACGATGTCAGAACCATAAGGCACATCGAATGAAGCGACTACCTTGCCATCGACAGTGAAGACAGCCTTGTAGGAGTTGACAGTGTAAGCACCCTTGATCTCAACGTCATGAGCAGGCATGCTCGCCGGAATTTCAGACCAACCAGCGAAGGAGTAACCTTCTTTAGCGGGAACCTCCGGAATCTCTATGACAGCACCGAATGGAACGTCAAGAACAACAAACTCCACTCCATCGAGCATAAAGACAGCCTTATAGACATTGACGGTATAGCTTCCTTCCACTGTGATGTCTTGTGCAGGCATAGTCTCGGGAAGATCCTTCCAGCCATCGAATGTATAGCCTTCCTTCTCCGGAGCCTCCGGAGCTTTGATGGCATCGCCATAAGGAATCTCAAGAGTCTCTATGGTCTCGTCGCCGATCTTGAAGATAGCCTTATAGACATTTGCTGTGTAGCTGCCTTCCACTGTGATGTCTTGTGCAGGCATAGTCTCGGGAAGATCCTTCCAGCCATCGAATGTATAGCCTTCCTTCTCCGGAGCCTCCGGAGCTTTGATGGCATCGCCATAAGGAATCTCAAGAGTCTCTATGGTCTCGTCGCCGATCTTGAAGATAGCCTTATAGACATTTGCTGTGTAGCTGCCTTCCACTGTGATGTCTTGTGCAGGCATAGTCTCGGGAAGATCCTTCCAGCCATCGAATGTATAGCCTTCCTTCTCCGGGGCTTCCGGGGCCTTGATGGCATCGCCATAAGTGACCTCGATTGTGTCAATGGTCTCGTCGCCGATCTTGAAGATAGCCTTATAGACATTTGCCGTGTAGCTGCCTTCGACAGTTATGTCTTCTGC
>JAIDUH010000183.1 GCA_029060285.1 Muribaculaceae bacterium
TCTTCGGGAAAGTAGGGTCCCAGTGCCCATGTGGAAATCATAAAATTTCCTAATCTTATATTATACCAGTAATCATCTTCTTCTTCCATTAAATAATATATTATGATTATTTTAAGTTTCACTTGTTCTTTCATATTGAATCGCAATCCCTTAGCGCAGGAACTGCGATTGAGATTTTTAGAGTACGCAAAGGTCAGGCCCGGGAATCTGAAGGATCGCTTGGTGATTATGATGGAATGTTGACAATGATCAAGCGTTTGCCGAGACGTTTTGTCTCCCGGATTGAATGTAGGGTCCCCTTTGAGTCTTGGGTAGGAAAAGCAGCAATGACAGAAGCTTCCTTAATGATTTGCGTATTCCGTTTAAGCGTGGCATACTTGCCATAGGTTGAATATTGAGGAGAAAACTCCATGTAAGGGATATGATGACGGGCAGCGAAAATCTTAGCATAGGTGTCAACACCTTTAGCACCACCGGAAATTACCATTTCCACTTTAGACGGGTCAATTTTTTCCAAAAGCAGATTCTCCCAGTCCTGATAAGACACTCCCGGATTTCGGGAGCCGACGATTCCTAATCTCATAGTTTTATTTCTTTTGAATTACCCAATTCTATACGATAAACTATTTTTATTTAAATAAAAATTATTAAATTTAGTATAAAGTAATGAATCATAAATAAATTACAATGATGGATATGATATTATTTATCTTAAAAGTAGTAAGAAAATACGTCATTAGGTAGTAAGATATGTTTTGATTTTTGAAAGAAATTTTGTAATTTTGCAGTCATGAAAATGACACTCAAAGAAAGTATAGTTAAGTCAAAGGAAGTCCGCAAGGACGGCGACTTTGCAAATAAAATGAACTCGAATGATATTTCCGTTGTGTATCATGCTTCAGTACTGTTCGGATCACAGTTGGATAGAAGCAACAATGATATTTTGATGAATAGGAATGCAGTTCCGAAAAGGTGGAATTTTGACCCTCATCTTTCTGACAACAATATTAATTTTGCTTTTAAAGAGGCTTATTCCCAAGAAGTTGAATATTTAAAGCAACCTTTCGACATAACCCCAGGCCGTGTACTTAAACTTTTGGATATTTTATTACTCCGAGCACCGAAAATTGTAAAAATAAGAAGATTACATATAAAAAATGAAAGTCTACGCCGCTATCTTAAAAATTTAAATGATTTAAGAATGCGTTATGAGGAAATGACCGACTCCGAAATCTACGATTTCAGTTTCGATATGGTGTATGATCTTATTGATGAACTTTCATTCTCCTCAGAGACCTTATTACTGTCATTGCTTATAATGTATTGGATTCAGCGTGAAAATCACTTGATTCCTCTTGCACTGAACTGCGATAAAGATGCCTTTCTTTCATTGCTTGACACTCAAGTAGAGGATATTGCTGGTAAAAAGGAAGCAAGAAAGGAGTTTCGGCTTTTTATGCGCAAGGTGCTTGATTTGCATTTGAAGGAATTCCTCAAATCGAATGATGGCAATAAAAAAGGCACGTCCAGAGACCGTATACTGGACTTGATCAAGAGCAATCCAAAGCATACTGCTAAAACGATGGCATCTTGTCTTGGTCTGTCAGTCCAGGCTGTCCAGAAACAAATTGCGGTACTAAAAACAGAAGGACGGCTTCAACGGATTGGTCCGGACAATGGAGGAATGTGGAAGGTTACCGAGAGATAATATTATTTGCAATGAAAGCCTGAATGCTTCCCAGCGTTCAGGCTTTAGATCTTATTCTTATCTCTTATGTTTTTATTCTTTAAGATTTAATCATGCAAATTTAATTTAATCCTGTGTAATGCCAATTATTCTTTTTTCTGTATTTTCAACCAATTTTTCAGTTTTTCATAAAATGGTTGTATTTTCCGGACTTTGCATTTGTATGATTGAACGGTTTTAATTAAATTTGTAGAACGATAATTATTTATATACAGATATGAAAATTAAAGCAATCAAGACAGCCATGATAATGGCTATGGCGGCTGTAATAGGTCTATGTGCCTGCTCGTCGAAATCAGGAAAAAACAATGGTGAGGAATCTTCCGACAGCAAGTCGATTATATGCTATTTCTCGGCAAGCGGAGTGACTGCCAAAGCAGCGCAGAGAATAGCAGATCTCACCGGATTCCCTGTTTATGAGATTGTGCCGGAATCCATTTATACGGATGCCGATCTCGACTGGCGTGACTCACTCTCCCGAAGCTCAGTGGAGATGCGTGATTTCTCCATCCGTCCTGCACTTAAGGATTCAGTCACTGACCTTTCGGAATACTCCGTGGTTTTCCTCGGCTATCCTAACTGGTGGAACACACATCCTACCATCATCAACACCTTTATTGAGTCAAACGACCTTCAGGGCAAGACGATAGTGCCGTTTATGACATCCGGCGGAAGCAACATCATCAATAGCGAGCAGAAGCTCCGCGAGCAGTATCCTGACTTGACATTCGGCAAAGGTCTGCTTATGAATGATGTTTCCGATGAAGAGATCGAAAAATGGGTGAAGGAAGTGGAAAACTAATAATAGACAAGATCTTTTTTAAGACCGGCAAATCTCATGCCGGTCTTTTTTACTTATAAATGGTATTGTAAGTGATATCGCAGTTGCCGCAGTTGGAGCAGCCGTTGCAAGTAAGGCGGGAGCCGCATGTATTGCAATGATCGCAACCCTCGCTTATCTTATGGCAGCCATGCCAAGGATTCCATATCAGCATTTTTTAGGAAAAATTTCGTAATTGTCGATGGCCCATGAAATGAGATTGCCGATGTGAGGAATCAGGCTTTCTCCCAACTGTGTCAGGGAATATTCCACTCGTGGAGGTATCTCGGCATAAATCTTCCGGGTAATGAGTCCGTCAGACTCAAGATTCTTCAACGTATCGGATAAAACTTTTGGAGAAATATCAGGAATGGCTTTTCCGATAGCGTTGAATCTGGTAGAAGGATTCTCAGCAAGTATGCACAGAACGAGCATAGTCCATTTTCCCGAAAATCTTGAAATGATGTTTCGGATAGGGCAGTCCTCAATATGTGTGAATTTTTTTAGATTTTCTTGCAGTGGCAATGCGTTCATAGTCAATATTAGTTACTTGAGAGTAAGTGTGTTTCCATCAGGTAACTTCTTGTACAGATGAAAAACATATATTATCTTTGCACTATCAAAAAGAAAGTGAATTTCCACTGCAAAGTTAATAAACTTTTTATAAATATAAAAATATGAGCGAAGTAAAGATTCTTAATTCTGGCGAAAAGTTCGCCCACGTGTCGGTAGGAAGCCTTAAAGGCTTCGAGGGTAAACAGTTTGTAAAGGATGCCGCAGGGGAGACTTCTTGCGAGATTTCTTTCGGTTCGCTTCCTTCCGGTCAGGCAGTGCCCTTCTTCCACAGCCACAAGGAGAATGAAGAAAACTACATCATCCTTTCAGGTGCAGGCAAGTTTCAGGTAAATGGTGATGTATTTGATGTTGCTGAAGGCTCTGTAATCCGTGTAGCTACAAACTGCGACCGCAACCTCAAATGCACATCTGAAGAACCGATGGTCTACATCTGCATTCAAGCAAAAGAAGGGAGCCTCGGGGGCTACACTATGACAGATGCAGAGATCACAGAGCGTGAGAATCTTCTTTAAGGGAACATTGAAAATGAAGTAAGCGGGACGCCTGATAGCGTCCCGTGTTTATTTAATGCTGATCAATCTGATGAAAGCTTCGCCAAGAGGCACGAGGAGATCGTGCCCTTTTGCATTCAGATGCGCAGTGTCATTTGGACCCTGAAAATATTTGGCACGGAAGTCGGGATCATTAACGTCGATAACTCCCAAAGCAGCCATATCAAGAACCGGTATTCCTCGTTGGCCACAAGCCTTGATAATCCGGGAATTCACTTCTGTGAAGCCTGGACGGTCAACTGCCCAAGGGGTGACGTAAGCAAGTCGTGCATTAGGAAATTGCGTCATGATTCCGTCAAGCAGCGTGTCTAATGCTGTGCAGAACTCTTCCCATGAGTTTTGTTGCGTATCATTGCTAATGAAACCGGTGTCATTATGACCCGCGATAATGACGATATAGTCTGCGGAATCCGGGATTTCAGTCTTATATCGGTCTGTCATTGCCGGACCAAAACCCTCTTTTGTGCGGTCAAAGGCAATGGCACTTCCATTTCTGCCGCAATTTACATAATTCATACCGAGATTGGCGGATGCTTTCGCATGCCATGCTTCTGATGAAGGACGACGATGGTTTTTCACATAGCTGTCACCGATGAAAACGATGGTTTTCCCTGCAAGGTTATTTTCAGTTGCAAACGTTGCTAAGGCAGCAGTCAGTGCTATTATAGCAAAGATGAGTTTCTTCATAATTTCAAATATTTAATTTAAGATTCGCTTGTTCTTGCATATTGATTCGCAATCCCTTAGCGTAGGAACGGCGCATGTTCTCTGCGAGCTCCGGGTAATGCGGAGCAGCCCGTAATCTTGGCGTGCTTGCCATAACCGCGACGCAAAAATTGATCGTTAATCATTGATCATTGATCATTGATCATTGATCGTTAATCGTTAATCGTTGACCTTTTCCTTGCTGATATAGAAGATAAGAATTCCAATGCAAATTTACAAAATCTTTTTGAATTATTGAAATAAAAAAACTCTGTAAAATCTTCCTGCAGCATCAATTAGCATCTATTATAGTTCTGTGCAAGTCTGTCAGTTCTGTGGCTCTTGCATGACGCGCCCGGAGGTCCCTAACTACACTGAGTCGCTGCAGAGTAGTCAGCACGCTCCGCGTGCGTCATTGCGCGTCCATCCGGAAATATTAGCACTCATAATATAATTCTGTGTATATCTGTCAGTTCTGGGACTCTGAAAGAGAGATCTGCGCCTAATGCCTAAAGTTCCGACTGCTGAGAACTTGCCGCTGCATGACGCGCCCGGAGGTAGCTATCTACACTGAATCAATGAGAGTAGTTAGCACGCTCCGCGTGCGTCATTAAGCGTCTAAGAGAGTAGGAAGCATGAGTCAATCTCTTATATTCAGCGCAAAATTTTTATCAATGGTGGAGAGTGGCGTTGACGAGTATAGGTCGTTAAAAAATGATGAAAATTTAAGCAATTTTGTGATGAACTGCATTTTTTTTGCCAAATTCAGAAATTTTTAGTAATTTTGCAATGCAGACCGTCACTCAAAAGCCCGGTCAGGGTTTCGTGTGAGTGGCTGCAAAACATTTTGACAAGCGTTATCCAATTTCGGGATATAGAATCCTACGCTTTTTTTATATCATTATTAATCCGGCTGCACAAGGATTCTGCAAATGGAACCAAACTCAAACCAAACAAAAAATGAAACGATTTCTTACAATGATCGTAGCCGTCTGCGCATTTTTCGCAGCTTCGGCACAAAATCCTATGGTCACTCTATCCCACAATGGAGAACTATCATTTTTCACAAACCTTACCGCATTGGAATCGGCATATAGTGCAGCTGAGAATGGAGATACAATCTATCTTTCCCAAGGAGAATTTATAGTCAATAGCGGAAGTCTTAAAATCAGCAAGGACCTAAGTATAGTAGGCAGTGGTTATGGCTCACATATCTTAGGAGATATAACAGTCTCTATTTCAAATCAAAATGAAGTGAGTGATATGCCTCTATTTGACGGTGTCAGATTGGATAAACTTACTTTTTCCTTTATGAGTAGTAACACTCCTAAAACAACGGAAATAAGAAGATGTTGGATTAGGACTCTTGAAGGCGGTGCAAATGCAGCTTATAATATGGCATATGATAAGTGCTATATTGAGAATGCTGAATTCAATGGTCACAATGATTTTAGTGTGTTATTGAAAAACTCTAAAGTTTGGTGTAATGCTTATAGTTACTTATATAGGACTACAGCATTGAATTGTAATATAAATGTTACAAATTATTATCCTTCGACTGCTATATCTTGTATATTAGGAAAAGGGGAATCAAGTGATCCTTCCGTTAACGGTTCATCCGCATCCGTCATCAACTGTCTTCTCGACTTCAAGCCAACTTCTTCCGCCTTATACCAACACGAGTGCTATTATGTTGAGAACCCTTATGAGTCGATCTTTGACGACAAAATGAACTGCACGTTAAATCTGACTGAGTCTGGCTATCTTGGTCAAGACGGCACTGAAGTAGGTATAATGGGTGGCGAATATCCTTTCTCCGAAAATCCTTCTGTACCGACCGTTGACACCGCCAACAGCTCAGTAGAATACGATTCTTCAGCCAACAAACTCAAGGTCAATATCACAGTCAAGGCTGACTGATTTTCCCTAAAAACTTTATTTTTATGGGAAAACTATATTCATTAATCTCAGCCTTGCTCTTAACTGTCTGTGTGGCATTTGCCGCCGTTCCTGACAGTTACGAGTGGTGGTTTGACCATGATGTGTCGTCCGCGCAAAAGGGCTCTCTTTCCGGAAAAGCCCTGGACCTTGATATCGACACATCAGATCTTCCCAAAGGCATCCACTACTTCAATCTCCGACTCGCGGAAGGAGACAGTGTATATGGTGCGGTCTACCGAAAGCTTTTCCATGCTTATGGATCGGACAGCAAAGCCATATCCTATGAGTATTGGTATGACAATGACTATGACGAAAAGGTGACCGGCGACATATCTAAAGGAAGCAGTAGCTTTGATCTCGATGTGTCCTCACTCCCTAAAGGCACACATTACTTCAACTGTCGCCTCGTATATGGCGACGGCAGCTGGGGCGCAGTGTATCGCCGTATGTTCCATACTGTCGGTGCTGACAGTGGAGTAATTTCATACGAATATTGGTATGACAATGATTACGATGCGAAGGTGTCAGGTGCTATTGATGTAGGCAGCAACCATTTCGAGCTTGATCTCTCAAACCTTCCTTCCGGTGCCCATTACTACAATATCCGTCTCGGATATGGCGACGGAAGCTGGGGAAGTGTTTATCGCAAGATGGTACTGAATCTCGCAGGTTCAGTCAATGCTGTAGCCTACGAATACTGGATTGACAACGACTACAGTGCTAAAATCGAGGGCTCGCTTGCTCCCGGTGCCAACTCTTATGAAATAGATCTGATGGGAGTTCGTCGAGGCCTTCACAGATTCAACTATCGCGTTAAGACCGGTGAAGGAATATGGGGAGCACCTTTCACGAGCTACTTCTATTCCGAGTCAAACGCCTCTCGTTTCACTGAATACGAGTATTGGCTCGACAATGACTATGCCAATCGCGTATCAGGAAACGCCACAGGCAATCCTGCGAGCTTTGAAGTTGACCTGTCCGCATTCGACAAGAGCGGAGGTGCTCACTACTTCAATCTCCGTACACGTGACGGAGACGGCGATTGGAGTCCAATCTACCATAAGCTGATTGTCTTCAATAAAACCGAAAAGCGTCAACCCATCATAGGCTATCGCCATTACATCAACGGCACTCACCTTGGTTACGTGGAAGTGGAGCGTCAGATTGTGGATTCCTATATGTTTGACATTAACCTTCCTGACAGTCTTTATCCGAGTGTCAAGAATCGCAAACCGATTTTTGATGGCGATAAGGTATCTGTAGCTGATGCCGACAGCATTGATTATGTGATGCAGATCCGTACTGAATTAGGCTGGTCAATACCACAGGAATGGAAAATGGAACTGAAGAATGATTTCTCCACTACTGCCGTTGAAATGAAGGTCAACACGAAGCAGACATTCGCATCGCCGTCGGGACTGGAGTTTGCTGCTGTGAAATTCATATCGTCAGGCGATCCGCTTTATTTCCGTTCTGATGTTCCTGTCGCTCTTGACATATATAAAGATGGTGAGAGGGTAGAGGCGATAGCTCCAGCCCAACTTAAGGGTATGACGATGCTACAACTCGAAGAAGAGGAGTACTTCGGTATTCTTTACGGTGTGGAAGATTCAGAGGCTAAAAACTTCACACTGCATCTGATGGACACTCCCAATATTGTTCCGATGCCGGAGATCTCATTTGAAGATGGTGTTGTGACCATGACTTGCATTCGCTCAGATGCAGAGATCAGGTATACCCTCAACAAGACTATACCGACCATGGAGAGCACTCTCTACGAAGGTCCGTTTACTCTTTCGCATAACGCTACGGTTTGGGCAATTGCCTATATCCCGAACAGCGACATCGAACCATCAGAGATTGCCGAACTTGTAGTGGACTCGTATAAGACAGCTACTCCAACCGGAAACTTCGACTATGAGTCAGGCAGATTGACACTCCAATGTGCTACCGAAGGAGCTGCCATCAGCTATGCTCTGGATGCTCCTGAGAATTGGATCGCATATGTATCTCCGATTGAGATAAGCGGCAACTGCACGGTATATGCCAAAGCAATCGCAAATGGATATAACGAGTCTGAAATGCTCATCATGGAAATTGGTCAATTCCGTTGCAATCCGGTAGATATCTCATACAATGGTAGATACGTCACGATGAAGACAGATGATCCGCAAGCTGAAATCATATATTCGGTGGTATTGCCTGATGGAGTCATAACTGTTGAAAATGAGGTATATACCGGGCAAATTGATGTGAAGACTCTCTGCCATGTCAGTGCAAAAGCTGTGAGAGAGGGTTATCAGGATACAGAAGTATCCGATTATTCCATCAATTGCTATGGCGATGAGAATCATGCAGAGACGAATGCCGGAGGACTGCTCAAATCCAGCTACGGATGGTGCGGAAGCGAATTGCTGAATGGCATAATAGATGAATTCAGTGTTGAGGGAAGTCTCAACGATGAAGACTATTCATTCTTGAGATCAATGGCAGGTCTGCGCCATCTCGATATCAGCAAAGTGGCAGATGCCCGGATTCCTGACAACGCATTTAAGGGATCACGGCTTATCTCCATCAGTTTGCCGGCTGAAATCACTGAATATGGCGACAGTATCTTGTCTGAGGCTCAAGATCTCTGTTCAGTGATATGGAATTCTGACTTAATGAACGTGGAGGCCCGTCTTCTCAAGGGCATTGCCAATCCCAATGCTCTGATATATGTGCCTGCCGGAATCAGCGTAGAAGATTCCTCCGAACTGAACGTAGTGGAAGGCAATGATGCTTCCTCAATCATCCTGCGTGACGGATTCCCATTCTATGTAGCAAGAGCATTCACTGCGGCGGATATCAGCTACTCCCGCAACTTTGAGATGGAAACTTTATTCGAAATAAGTGCCGGTTGGGAAACCATCGTACTTCCCTTCTCCCCGGAAATCATCTCACACGAAACTGCCGGAGAAATAATTCCGTTTGCTAAGTGGAATGGAGATACGAGCGACGGTCCTAAACCGTTCTGGCTCTACAGGTCGGATTCAGATGACTGGAAAGAGGCTGATCGCATTGAAGCCGGGGTGCCATACATCATCTCAATGCCCAACAATGCTGACTATGTAGCTTCGTTCAACCTTAACGGTAAGGTCACATTCAGTGCCAATCGTGTGCAGCTTACTCCGGAGATCAACCTTCTGAAGGCTACGCCTTGGGTAAATGGCACTCTCTTTGAAGGCACGTTCCTTCGTGTTGAGGAAGAGGGTCTGTTGTCGCTCAATGTCAATAGCAAGGAATACGGTGTAAATCCGGGAAGTGCGTTTGTGGAAGATGACGTCACGCTACCTTTCGGAGCATACGTAAGGAATGCCGGCACTAAAAAGTTCATGCCTTTGTTCGGTAATTATGAAACTATACAGCTTCCGTCGCTTGGTGCAGGTCTGACGATTGTGTCGCCTGCCCCGGGAGTGCTCAGCGTAAGCAGCAACCGCGAATGCAATGTTGACGTGATCACTGCTACAGGAGTACGCCTCCATTCATTCCATCTTATGCCGGGCGAGACCCAGACATTGGAAGGGCTGACACGCGACCTCTATATAGTCGCAGGCCGGAAAGTGATGGTGAAATAAGCGATCTACATAGAATACAAAAAGAATGAGGGTGCATCATAAATCAGATTATGATGCACCCTCGTTATATACGGATGATTTTATTCTGCCGGAGTTAGAGTAGGATCGAGACCACGTTGCCACTTGAAAAAGAGGAATGTGCAGACGACCATTGCTACAAGCCCTATTGCTTCGCTTACATAGAGAGGAAGACCGACACCTTCGACATAAGCACCGAGCGGAGCATAGCAGATAAATGTGAAGCAGAGTGCCGTCATGAACATCGCAGGAATCATTGTGATGAGATATGCCTTATGGAAGCGAGCCAAGTAGACGCTGCATGCCCAGAGGGTGAAGATTGAAAGCGTCTGGTTGCACCATGCAAAATATCTCCAAAGAACATCGAAATTGATATTGAGAAGAAAAAAGCATATGGCAACTATAGGAAGCGTCACGATCAGACGCTTTATAAACTTCTTCTGTTGCAGTCCAATAGAGTCGGCAATGATTAGACGGAGGCTGCGCATGGCGGTGTCTCCGGTTGTAATAGGAGCTGCGACTACCCCGAGAATAGCAAGCACTCCGCCGAAAGTACCGAGCCATTTTACGCATACCTCGTGCACGAGGATACCGGCATCAGAACCGTTCTCTGCCATGTACCCCGCGAGTTTGTCGTAGCCGCCTGTAAAGGCTATTGCCGCAGCTGCCCAGATGAGCGCTACGATACCCTCCGATATCATTGCTCCGTAAAACACCTTGCGTCCATGCTTCTCATTATTAAGACAGCGAGCCATCATAGGACTCTGTGTAGCGTGGAAACCTGAAATCGCTCCGCAGGCAATCGATATGCACATCATCGGGAATATTGGAGCATTATCGCCTGCCGGGTGACGGTTGAACAATCCTTCCGAAAAACCATCGGGAATCGGCACAGCATTTACTATCATATAGCCCATGATCCCAACAGCCATAAACAGAAGTGCAAATCCAAAGACCGGATAGAGGTTGCCGATAAGTTTATCTACAGGCAAGAGAGTCGCGAGTATATAATATAGGAATATGCAGATAGCCCAGAATGTAGCGTTCAGATGCTCAGGGGTCAGCGTGGCAAGAAGGTTTGCCGGAGTACGCACGAAAACTGCGATCACCATGACCAGGAGTATGCATGTGAACACGCTCATCACCATTTTGACCTTCTTACCGAGCTCGGTGCCAACAATTTCAGGCAGAGATTTCCCTCCAAGCCGGAGTGATATCATGCCCGACATAAAGTCGTGGACCGCTCCTGCGAAGATAGTGCCGAGCACAATCCACAGGAATGCAGCCGGACCATACATGATGCCCATTATAGCACCGAATATAGGGCCGACACCGGCAATATTTAAAAACTGAATAAGATATACCTTCCAGGTAGGCATCTCAACGTAGTCGATGCCGTCTGCCATGGTCTTGGCAGGAGTCGGACGAGATGAGTCAGTTCGGAACACACGCTCCACGACTCCGCCATATATGAAATAGCCTAAAATAAGCGCCAAAAGCGCAATGATAAATGATGTCATAAATATCTGATTAGTTGCGATTTTACATTAATCTTTATAGATCAGTGATTGCCGTCAGGAGTAGGGTCTGTCACGATGACAGGTTTTCTATATATTCCTTGCATCAGGCGAGTGAGGTTTTCTGCGGCATCCTTACGTGCTTGCCTGACAGTTCCATTGCTGTAAAGACGTCGGATAGCTTTCGCTTTAAGCTTGCTTTTCACACGGTTTTCCTCGGCAGACGTAAACTTATTGCTCCTTAGAAATGCCATAGGTCCGATGGCTTTAGTGTCGATCACTTCCCAAGCGTTTTTCTCATTTGATTCGTAGACTTCCACAATCTCTCGCGGAAGGACTATCTTGACAGTGTCGCCCGAATCATCGATTTGCATGTTTTCCATATCGAAAGTTATGCTTCCGGACTGTTTTTGAACCGCAAACATGACCTTGTAGTTTACAGTATCAAGCACAGACACCTCATTATATATCTCCATAGAGCACAGACGAGCCATTTCCTTCACATCTCCCGGATGCGAGGGTAGCACTTCAATTTCCTCAGGCTTTTGGAAATATCTGTAAAGTTGCCATCCAAGAAAAGCAATGGCAGCTGCCAAGACGAGTGGGATAATATATTTCAGTGCCTTAATCATAATTCTTTATATTATAGTCTCCGCCGTCAGTGTTTTCATCACTAAAACGAATGTAAGCCGTATAACCGGCATTTTTGAATAGAGTCTCAAAATAGGAGCGGGCTTTTCTTCTTGCAGTGTCTTCAAGTCGACGTTTATATTCCGGATCCCCCTCCAACTCCTTCCTAAGGTCGGCGCTTGCCTTCTCTTTCATCTTGGCACGTTCCTTAGAATCAATTTCAGTACGGAACATACCGACATTCTCATATTCCTTTTTCAACTCCATATCCCTTCCGGCAATTTCAACCTCTATAGGAGGAAGGGTAACTTTGACAGTCTTGTTTTCCTCATCAAATTCCATATTCTCCATCTCGAATTGAAAGAGATCGATGTAGGCTTTGATATATGTGTCGAAAGAATAGACGGCAATTCTTTTACCAACCTTATACCAGTCGGAACGCTCGGTCTTGACTGTCTTTGTGACCGCCATTGAAGCAAACTCCATTTTATTGACGTGACGGATCTCCTCATATAGCTGCGTATGGTCAGGAGCCTGCTTTTTTGAGCAGGCAAAAAGAAAAAAGCCAATCAATAGAAAAGAGAACGCTGTGAATTTAGTCATGATTTATCTTGATTTAGCGGGATGTGTGTTGCTTTAGCATGAAGCATTTTGATTTATCTTGATTGATCATGGTTTGGATTTACCTACGGGAGGTTCTGTAAGAGTGATTCTTACTATTGTGGTCCGGTCGAGGCTTCTTGCGACCGCCTCGTCGAAATGATCCATATAATTGGGAAGGAAGCGCTCGCATAGAAGTCGAAGTGCTCGGATTTTTTCATCGCGGTCTTCTACGAATTTGGCATTACCTAAGGCTATTGCCGAATGGAAATGTTCCGTGAAGTTGTTTTTCTCCTCTTCATATTTGGGCGTACATTTGCTGACTGCAGAAAGACTGACAATCGGGTTCTCCCTGATACAGTCTATCTTCTCGCCTTCGGCGGCGCAATGGAAATAGAAAGTCATCTCATCGCTTTTGACGAGAGACAGGGGTAAACCATAAGGAGTTCCGTCCGGACGCATCATGCTGACCGTCACATAAGGGGCTTTATCGAATACTTCCAATGCCCATGCGGCGTCCTTCTGCCGCGAAGCCTTTCTCATCGGTCTCATAATTCTTTATTAATGTTCCTTGCAAAGTTAATGAAAAAATTCGAAATAAAAAAGAGCGCCTTGAATCCGCACATTATAAAGTGCGGAATCAAAGCGCTCTTAGTTTATATAGGGATGTGGCGATTAGTTTTCACCGCCTTCATTGTTGTCGTCGTTTTCATCGACAGCGATGGTTGGTGTCGTTGTAGCATAGACTCTGGAGGCGGTTGGGAAACCGCCTTCCCATAGGGTTGACGCTTGAGGGAGGCAGGGAAGCTTCCTTTCCATAGGCTTAGCGGTTGCGACTTGCTTTTGCTTGGGGGAAGTCAAACAACCTTTCCATAATACGGAAATAAGAAACTATATTGGGGATGTCAAGACTTCTGTTATGTTGCGGGTTTTGGAGGAGAAGTTGATACCAACCTTTATGATTTTTCTTCCATCGAAGGCGAAAGGAACTGTGTAATGGTTGGTGTCAATCTGATTCATGGCTTCCTTGGCAGTACTGTCAAGTTTTAGTTCGATCACATAAATATAATCCGGAAACTTCAGAACCATGTCTATTCTGCCTTCAGAAGTGTGCAATTCTACGGTTGTATCTATTCCGATTAGGCTTAGAATCAAGAAAAGATTGTTTTCGTAGAATATTTCTGTCTTGTTTTGAGTGACAAGATATGGGATTCCTCCAAGGAATGATTTTAGTCTTTCGAAGGCTTCCTCAGGGTGTCCTTTCATCAGCAAGCTTTTTACTTCCCAAACGCTTGTGCTTAGCACGGCTGGTGCCACTCCAAGTACGGCTACTGCAAGATCTGCATAGAGACCTTCCTTGACTTCCTGATTTGGAATCCCGAGAGTGTACATTTTAGTCGCAGGATCCCATTCCTTTATTGTAAGATATCCGGCTTGAAACATCAAGGCTGTAGGAGAAGTTGTAGCTATGTCTATTTCGGATAGCAAGCTTTCTCCAACACTCCGGTTTAATTCCCTTGACAGCAAATGAGGGGTGTCTTTTATTAAATTGACAATTAGGGTAGCTTTGCCGGACTGGTACCAGAATAATCCAAAATCTTTTTTCTTTAGAACTTGGATTAAACTAAATGGATTATAGAGGTCAGTTTTGTCTTTTGTAAAATGATAACCATCATAATGAACCTTTAGCTCAGACATCAATTTTGCAGACTCCATTCCCATATCATATGCAAATTCATCAATGCCCTGTTGTAGATATTCATTGATTTCTACTTCAGTTATTCCGCAAATTGTACTGAAGTTATAATCGGTTGAAATATCTTCAAGGTTGTTGAGTCCGCTGAAGACAGATGTTTTTGAATATCGAGTCACGCCTGTAAGCATAACGAACTTGAGGTATTCGTCCATGCTCTTAAGATTAGAGTAGACAGAGTGAAGGATGTTTCTTCTGTCTTCAAATAGCATTGGGTCAGAAATATGAGCTGTGAGAGGGGCATCGTATTCATCGATGAGAACAACTACACCTTTTCCTGTCTTTTGAAATAGAGAGAAAATAAGGCGGTTGAGTCTTTGGTCGGATGATATGTCGTGACGTTGGATGCCGTAAATCTCTTCATATCTTGACAGTTGAGTGTCAAGGATCATTTCTATATGTCCCTCTATTTTAGGATTATAAGCCGACAAGTCAAGTCTGATGACAGGATATTTTTCCCAAAACTCCTCAAGATGACTTATGGCGAGCCCTTCAAAGAGTTCTTTCTTTCCTTCGAAATATGCCTGAATGGTGGAGAGCAACAGGCTTTTGCCAAACCTTCGGGGACGAGCAAGAAAATAGTACTGGCCTGTGGTGACAAGCTCATAGATAAGCGCAGTCTTATCGACATACGCATATCCTTCTTTTATGATCTTCTCAAAGGTCTGGATTCCCACTGGGTATTTTATCCTTTTTGCCATAATTCGCTGCTTTTGATGCAAAGTTAATGAAAATAATGGAAATTAGCAAACACAGTCTGGGGAAGATGGGTAGATGAAGATGC